>CAJFOO010000074.1 GCA_904397205.1 uncultured Clostridia bacterium | reverse complement strand
GGGATGAGTTTGGCTGACGCTTGTGAGAAAGTAGTAGCAGAAGGATTTGTGATTCAAGGGATTGAAAAGTCGACGCAAGCGGAGATTCCTTCTGGACAAATGGTCGGGTATCAAGGGTATGAAGAAGGCGATATCCTGCCATATGAAACCGCTGTTGTATTAATTATGAGCGAGAGTACGAATTCCGGATAAAAGAGTAAATAGCTTGGCAGGAAATATCCCAGCCGGCTATTTTTATTTTTTCAAGGCAGGAGGGGGAAGAAAAAGAAAAAGCGCAGGATAAACATCCCACGCTTTGCTTATTTTTATTTTGCAGAACTCAATCGCTGCTGAACGGCAACAGAGCGACATGACGGGCACGCTTAATGGCTACCGTCAACTCGCGCTGATGATGCGCACAAGTACCGGTGACTCTGCGGGGCAGGATCTTGGCGCGTTCCGAAATAAACCGGCGCAGCTTGGCAACGTCTTTGTAATCAATGACATCTACCTTGTCAACACAAAAGCTGCAAACCTTTTTCCGGCCTTTCCGGCCGCTGCGGCGTTCGGGTCTTTCTGGTCTTTCATTTTTCTCAGCCATGGGATAAAAACCTCCTTTTCTCCATGAAATTCATCGTGTTAGGAATTTTTCGATTAAAACGGTAAATCATCGTCGGTCAAGATTTCTTCAAAATCCCCGGTATCCCCGCTGGTATATGCAGGAGCTGGGGCGGCAGGGGATGGATCCATCCGGGAGGGCGCAGGAGTATATCCTTCCGCCGTATTAGCCATAGAATCCCTTTTGGACTCTGCAAAGTGGACGTTATCCGCTACAATTTCAAACGCTTTGCGCTTGATCCCCTGGGAATCGGTATAGCTGCGGGTCTGAATGGAACCCTGCACGGCAACAAGCTGGCCTTTGTGGAAATATTTGCACACAAATTCCGCCGTACTGCGCCAAGCTACAATGTCGATGAAATCCGTCTGGCGTTCGGTGCCGGATTTGGAAAAGGAACGATCCACTGCAAGAGTAAAGCTGGTAACAGCAATATCATTGGGGGTGTGCCGCAATTCCGGATCCGCTACCAAGCGCCCCATCAAAATGGCGGTGTTGAGCATAAAGGTCACTCTCTCTTCCGCTTTTACGCCTCAGCAGTTTCCGCTGCGGGAGCTTCGGCAGTTGCTTTTGCCGGCTTAGCCTTCTGCGGTTTTGCCGGTTTTTCTTCCTTCTTTACGATGAGGGAACGGAGTACGCCGTCAGTAATTTTGTATACGCGGTCGAGTTCCGCAGTGAATTCCGGCGCGCTCTTAAAATCAATCATTACATAGTAGCCTTCGGGCTGCTTGGCAATGGGGTAAGCCAGGCGGCGTTTTCCCCACTCATCCACATTTTCCACTGTTCCATGGGCAGCGATCAGGTCTTTGAACTTCTGCACCATTGCGGTGGTACCTTCTTCTCCCAAGCTGGTGGAAAGGATGAGGATTGTCTCATAAGAGTTGGTTTTCTGCATGTGCTTTGCACCTCCTTTTGGACTTTCGGCCCTGGATGGATCCAGAGCAAGGATTGTTCTGCTTCCATAGCATAACGAAAACATTATATCTCATTAGGGAAGGCTTGTCAAGGCAAGATTACAAATTTTGGGCTAATTGTTTCAGATACCGGCGGAAATCGTCCCCCACCTGTGGGTGCTGGAGGGCAACTTCGACGGTGGCCTGTAAAATCCCCAGCTTATTGCCCATATCGTAGCGGGTGCCGGAAAAGTCCACAGCAATCATACCGCTGCTGCGGGCCAGGGAACGCATAGCATCCGTCAGCTGGATTTCCCCTGCTGCGCCGGGCGGCGTACGGTCGAGGATATCGAAAATTTCGGGGGTCAATACGCAGCGGCCCAAGACGGAATACAAAGAAAGAATTTGATCCGGGGACGGTTTTTCGATCATATCGGTGCAGTGGAAGTAAGGGCCGCGGATAGGGTCCACCTTCAGGGAACTGTATTTGGTGATGGCTTCCGGACTTACCTGCTTCACTCCCAGCACGCCTTTGCCGAATTCTTCATATGCCCGGATAAGCTGGCCGCACGCTGGGTCGTCCCCTATAATGACGTCGTCGCCGTACAGGACGGCAAAGGGTTCCTGCCCCACAAAGGAACGGGCGCAGCTGACAGCATGGCCGAGCCCTTTTGTCTCTTTCTGGCGGACAAAATAGATGTTGGCCAATCGGGAAATGGAGATGACTTCTTCAAGGATCGCCTGCTTATCCGCACTTCCCGTGAGCTTTTGCTCCAGTTCCGGTGCACGGTCAAAATGGTCTTCAATCAGCCCTTTGCCCCGGTTGGCAATGATGAGAATGTCCGTAATCCCGGACTGTACGGCTTCTTCCACAATATATTGGATAGCCGGTTTATCCACAATGGGAAGCATTTCTTTAGGCATGGACTTGGTTGCGGGGAGTACCCGGGTCCCCAGGCCGGCTGCGGGGATAACAGCTTTGGTAATTTTCATATTTGATTCTTCTCTTTCTTACAACATACTGAAATTTCTTTGTTCCCGTTATGTGCTCAGCAGAATGGAAGGGAAAAAAGAAACCACCATAGACAAGGCAAACAAAACTGCGGCCAGCGCCATATTCACGCCGCCTTTTTTGGTAAACTGCAATTCGGCCGCGCCGGCGTCCTGCTGCGGCAGGGAACGGATGGCCTGCACGGTTTTTACGCAGTGCTTGTAATACAGGCGGTTTGCCAGCGCGCCCATCACGATGCGCAGTAAAAACAGGGCGGAGGTGAAAATGGCCGGAAGCCAGCATAAAAAAGCAAACCCCGGCCCCCGCTCCATCACTTGGGAAAGCGTTTCCCGAAGGCTGTATACCGTCATATTGATACCGAAACTGGGGTTGGCTTCCATCATCAGGGGGACAAGCACCAGATTGGCCACCAGGATTTGGGCAACATTCAAGCCAATGGTTGCCAGGGAAAAGATCATCCCCAGAAGGTATTGTTTGCGGTACAAAAACCATCCGCCGCCAAACAAAAAAGCGACAAAGCTGAACCGGGTGCGGTTAAATGCCCGGATTCTTGCAAAAACTGGTAGGTAGTAGCGGGAGTTTGCCCGCACCAGTTTGGCCAGGTCGCCGGCAGTAGCACCGCCCAGGTCTTCATCAGCCGGGATCCCACCCAGGGGATCATATGGATTGGATGGATTGGCGTAAGGGTTTCCGGAAAAAGGGAACCCGCCGGGCGGAGGGGGTTGGCCCGGCCCCTGTTGCTGGTTAGGAGGGGAATCCTCCTGGCTGGGAGCCGAGCCGACATTGTCGGAATAATATTGCAGCGACTGTCCGCAGGATTTGCAAAACAGGGCGGATTCGTCGTTTTGCGTGTGGCAGCGGGGGCATTCCTTGGTGCGCTGCGCCGGATCCGGTTCTTTTTGCTGGTGCTGGTGCGCCCAGTCCTGATCGGTGCCATGCTTGTCCTGCAAAGCACAGTGGCCGGTTTTTGTATAGCAGTCCCGATGGTGGGGCGCCCCGCAGTCCGGGCAGACGACCACGTCATCGTGTTCCTGAAAAGGCTGCCCGCAGACGGGGCAGTTCAAGCCGGTATATTGTATCATATTTCCTCCTATCTGGTTTCTGAAAACAAGGATAGTCTATTCCTATTGTACCGAATTTTTACCAAAACTGCAATCGTTTCTCTAAAGAACTTTGAAAAGTTTGCAATTGTTTTCAGGCTATTCATAATTTCCTCGGGGATTTTGGCTTTACAAGTACTGGGAATTCTACTATAATTAATAAGTTACAACAAAATATTGGAAAGAAAAACTGGAAATCATTGTAAAATAAAGGATGATACTATGCTTCAATTTGAAGAACTCAAACAAACCCTAAAAGAACTGGAGCCCGATTTACGGGATTTATCCGAGGCGTTAGGGCTGGACGCCATGCGGGAAGAAATTGCCAAGCTGGAAGACCAGGCCGCGCAGCCGGATTTTTGGAACGATATGGAGAATTCCCAAAAGGTCCTGCAGCGCACCAGCTTCCTGAAAGGGAAAGTGCAGGCATATGAGTCCCTGTGCAGCCGGTACGACGACGCGATGGCGCTCATCGAGCTGGCGGACGAGGAAGAGGACTTGGATCTTTTGCCGGAAGCCCAGCAGGAAGTGGAGCAATGGAAAAAGGAACTGGAAACCCAGCGTCTGACTACCCTGCTTAATGGGGAATATGATCAGCGCAACGCCATTTTGACCTTCCATGCCGGGGCGGGCGGCACCGAGGCGCAGGATTGGGCCATGATGCTCTACCGGATGTACTGCCGCTGGGGAGAACGCCACGGCTATAAAGTGAAAACCCTGGACTATCTGGATGGGGAAGAAGCGGGCCTGAAAAGCGCCGTTGTGCTGATCGAAGGCATCAATGCCTACGGGTTTCTGAAGAGCGAGGCGGGCGTACACCGTCTGGTGCGGGTTTCGCCGTTTGATTCCTCCGGCCGCCGCCATACTTCGTTTGCTTCGCTGGAAGTCATGCCGGAAATCGACGACAACATCAAAATCGATATCAACCCCGATGACCTGAAAATCGACTATTACCGGGCCAGCGGCGCCGGCGGCCAGAAGGTCAACAAGACGTCTTCGGCGGTGCGCATCACGCACCTGCCCACGAATATTGTCGTGGCCTGCCAGGTGGAGCGAAGCCAGCATCAAAACCGGGAAGTGGCCATGAAAATGCTGATGTCCAAGCTCATGGAAATCAAAGAGCGCGAGCATCTGGATAAGATTGAGGATATCAAGGGCGAGCAGAAAGAGATCGGCTGGGGCAGCCAGATCCGTTCCTATGTGTTTATGCCGTATACCCTGGTGAAAGACCACCGCACCAATTTTGAAATGGGCAACATCAACGCGGTGATGGACGGTGATTTGGACGGCTTTATCAACGCATACCTCAAGGAAAAAAGCCTGGGCAACCTGGAATAAGCCGGCTGGCATCCGGTTTGGAGAATCTGTAACGATGGGAGGGGAGAGCCAGACATGGGTTTTTTCCGAACAAAATTTTCTGCTCTCAAGCGCAACCGTTTTTTAAAAAACGTCGCGGTCCTGACCGGCGGCACGGCTATCGCGCAATTTTTGCCGGTCATCTTCCTGCCCTTGCTGGGCCGCCTGTACGATCCCACGATGAACGGCGTATATACCGTATATGTTTCCATTATCAACATTACGCAGCAGATTGCCTGCTTCCGGTATGATTATGCGATTGTGGTAGCGGATGACGATGAGGAAGCCGGTGGGATTTTAGTATTAAGCTGCGTGCTCGCGACGCTGTTTTCCATTTTGATGGCCATTGTCATGTGGCCGCTGATCCCGCAGATTGCCGGATGGCTGGGCATTCCCGAGGCGCAGGATTCCCTTTGGGCTATCCCGCTGACCACGCTGATTTGCGGGACAACCACCGCGGTGAATTATTTCAATGTACGCTATGAAAAGTATCGGACCATTACCAGTTCGGTGATCATCAAGGCAGTGGCTTCCATTGCCATCCAGATTGGCCTGTACTTCCTGGGGTTTGGCTATTGGGGCCTGATTTTAGGACAGCTTTTGTCCAACCTGTTTGGCAACCTGCGCATGTTTATGACCCTCAAGGGCCGGGTGCACAAGCATATGTTTCACCCGCGCTTTTTGTGGAAGCTGGCCCGCAAGAACAGCAGCTATCCCAAATTTATGCTTCCCAGCGGCCTGGCCAACAGTTTGACGCTCAACCTGATGCCCATCACGATTTCCAACGCGTACACGGTGGAACAGACCGGGCAGTTTGGGATGGTCAACCGGGCGCTGGGGATGCCCCTGACCCTGGTTTCCAACTCCGTCTCGCAGGTGTTTTTAAAGCATGCGGCGGACGATAAGGAAAATAAAAACCATTTGGAAAAGACATTTTCCAGCGTGGCCAAGTGGCTGCTGGTTTTGGGGCTTATCCCTTTCGGGATCCTGTTTTTCTTTGGCGATCCGATTATCCCGTTTATCCTGGGGGAAAAATGGAAGCCCGCCGCTACCTTACTGCGGTATTTGATCCCGTTGTTCCTGGTACGGTTTGTGGTAACCCCGCTGACCTCCAGCGCGATTGCCCTGGGCAAGCAGAAGGCCACCATGATCTGGCAGTTCTGCCTGCTGGGGACCGTCGCCCTGCCGTCGCTTGGCGCAATTGTTTTAAAAGAAAGCTTCCGGTTTGAGTGGTATCTGCTGCTGGCTTCTTTGCTGATGGCCGGCGCATACCTGGTATTTTACCGGTTCTGTTATAATGTGGTCAAAAATGCCGGGAACAAGGGGGACAAGAAACCGGACTCCTCCCCGGATTTGGAAGAACTGGACGCCGGCGAATCGGTACTTGACGCCAGCGGACAGGAAGTAGACAGTAACCTCGCCGGTGTGGAGCTGGCGGAACAGATTGCAGAGAAAGGAACCAAAACCATGGATCAAAAACATTCTGCCCGGCATACCGCCAAGACAGGAGCGAAAAATGTTTTTTGGCGGATCGTGCATTGTTTTAAGACCAACCGTCCCTTCGTTGTGGTATTCAGCCTGTGCATCGTGCTCCTGATTATCCTGGGCATCCTGGCGGGACAGGCCATCCACAAATCGATCCAGATGGCAGCCATGCAGGTTTCCGATAATACGGAGGTTGTCGTGTTCCAGGACGAAAACCTGGAAAAGATTTTACAGGAGGAGCTGGGGAAGTCTACTCTTACCGTCGCGGATCTGGAGAAGCTCAGCAGCCTGACGATTGAAAATGTCCAGCTTTCGAGCATCGACGAGCTGCAGTACTGCGTCAATTTGACCCAGCTGCAAATCACGGGCTGCGGGGTGGTGGATATTTCCGCTTTGGGGAACCTGACCCGCCTCCAGGATCTGGACTTGAGCAGCAACGACATCTACGACGTTTCTGCATTGGCAAACTGCACGCAGCTCACGCGGTTAATCCTGACAGATAACCATATCCAGGATATTTCCCCCTTATATGGGCTGAATGAACTGGTTGAGCTGAACCTGTATACGAACGTGATTTATGAAATCTCGCCGGAAATCCGGAATTTAACAAACCTGAAAATCCTGAATCTGACCAACAACCTGATCAGCGATATCACCCCGTTTTCGGGGATGGACGGGCTGATGGAACTGCAGCTTGGCAGCAACCATATTTCCGAAGCGGCACCGCTGGAAAATATGCAGAGCCTGGAAGTCTACTCCCTGCAAAACAACGACATCTCCGCCGTGGAGAGCCTGGGGGATCTGCCTAAATTGGATCGCTTCAACATTGCCAGCAACCGCCTCACCGATGTCGAATTCCTGTCGGCCTATCCGTGGATCCAGTCGGTCAACATCGACCGCAACCCCGAGCTGACCAGCCTGGAGCCGCTGCGGAACAATACCGGTATGACAGCCATCAACATCATGGATACCCAGATTACCGATCTGTCGCCGCTGGTGGATTCCAACGTCAATACGATCTATTTGAACGTGGATTTTGAGCGCAGCGAGGAAACCCTTGGATGGCTGCTGGAGCCGGGGGCATTCCGGGACGGCGATGTGGTGACCAAGGAGTTTGTCATCGCGCATCAATATTTCCCGGAAAGTTCCGCTTCCAGCGGGGAGGAAACTGCATCGGATACACAGGGCCAGGCCGCTTCGGCGGTAAGCACGGCTTCTGGGAATTGAGAGGCCGGCTATGCTTGCACTGAAAATTTGTATTGCCGTGGTGGGGTTTGCCTTGTCGCTGTTCCTGTTCCGAAAGGCCGCCTCTACCATTGATATTGGGAAAATCAACGTCATTTCCTATATTATGTATTTGTTTTTGGCCCAGACGATGATCGGGGCTTCGCTGGTCTATTTTGGTGACCATAACCACTATACCATGGGTTATGTGCTGAATGAAAGCAGCTTTGATATTATGTATTACAGCGTGCTGATGACGGCGATTTTATTCCCCGTCACCATCCTGGTGGTGCATAAGCTGCTGCGGTTCAATATGAAGCAGGCGTATGCGGGCTATCTGCAAAAGGAAACCATCGTCCTGACCCAGCGCAAGGTATTCTGGGTGATCGTCGGGGTAGGCGGGGCGTGCGTCCTGTTCCTCGGCATCTATATTCTAAAAATCGGCTATCTGCCGCTTCTGCGCATTCTGCTCCCTGTACCATCCGACTTCAATATGAGTGTTGAACGGCAGGAAATCGGCCGGATTGTGATTTTAAATTCGCAGCTCACCAACCTGACTATCGGCCTGTTTTTGCCCTTGGTATCGTATGTTTCCTTTGCCTATGCGTGGGTGCTCAAGAAAAGCCCGCGGTGGTGGATCGTCACGATCCTGCTGATTGGGGCCTGCATTGTCGGGGAGACCATTGATTTTGAAAAATCCCCCGTGATTTTCTATCTGTTTGTGCTGATCCTCATTGTGATCTATATCCGCGGGGGCATTCCGCGTCCGATTGTCTGGGGCTTTGTCGGCATCATGGTGCTGTATATCCTCTTTATTTACGGGCGCAATGGGTTTGATTTTTCCCAGGGGATCGATATTTACAATGGGCCGATTGGCCGGATCCTGTTCACCCAAGTAGGGACCCTGGTCATGCATTTTGATATGTTCCCTGCTATCATGCCGTTTTTGGGTGGCAGGAGCTTCTCGCCAACCTTCCAGAATTTCCTGGGGATTGAGGGATCGTCTGTCCGTTCGGCAAAGATCGTCATGGACTTCTATGGATCGGACAAGGTGTACAACGGGACCGGCGGCGTGATGAATACGCTGTTCATCGGCGAAGCCTATGCAAATTTCGGGTATGTGGGTATGGTGCTTTCCGTGATCTATGTGGCGGCGCTGATGGCATTGTTTGTCTTTGCGTTCCTCAAACTGCGGAAAACCCCGTTTAATATCGCGATGTTTGCTTTTCTGACCAGCCGGTTTGCCCAGACCACCCAGGGCGGTTTTACAGACTTTGTGTATAACCTGCAGTTTATCCTGGTTATCCTATTGACGATTGGTGTGAATTTCCTGCCAAGACTTTGGAACAAATATATCGGGCCGCGCATACAAAAACGCAAATCCGGTATGCAAGAGGGGGGAACGTCATGAGCGGAAAAACCATGCTGTATATCACCTATATTGATTTTGGGGAATTCCGTTCCGGTTCTTCGGTGCGCCCCCAGATGATGTACGATGCATTTTTGCAGCAGGGATGGGAGATCAAGCTGCTCCAGACCCAGCAGAATCAGCGGAAAAAGCGGATGCAGGCAGTGGAAGAGGTGATCGGCTGGCTGGATGAAAACACCCCGGAGTTCTGCTATGTGGAAAGCCCTTCCGGACCGCTGTTCAACCGCTGCGACGCCTGGCTGCTGAAGAAAATCCACACGATGGAAATCCCTCTCGGCTATTTTTACCGGGATGCCGCCTTCAAATTTGACGAGGTATTTATCCAGGGGAAAAAGTCACTCAAGCAGCGGGTGATCGCCTGGATGTCAGGCCGGGATATCCGTCTGCTGAAAAAAACGGCGGATCTCATCTATTTCCCTACGGCTTCCATGGCAAAATATTTCGACTTCCCGCAGTATGACGTCCTGCCGCCCGGATGCGTCGGCCATCTGGGGGATAAGCGCGGCATACAGAATCAGCGCCGATCCATCTATGTGGGCGGGGTATCCAAGCGGTACGGCACGGATACCCTCCTGGAAGCGTTCGCCTTGCTCAATCCGGGATCGGCCATCGAGTACCCGCTGACGCTCGTCTGCCGGGAAGCGGAGGCCGCTTATATCCCCGCGAAATACCGGGACAAGCCATGGCTTACCATCCGGCACGCGGCGGGGAAGGAAGCCCTGCGTCCCCTGTACGAGCAGGCGGATCTGGGGCTGTATCCGATCCAGAAAAATGCGTATAATGACTTTGCTTTGTCGGTCAAGCTGCTGGAATATATGGAGTTCGGCCTGCCGATGGTAGCCGTGAACAGTACCGAGACGGAACGCTTTGTCGAGCAGTTTGGCACAGGTCTGGTCTGCCGGGACGATCCCCGGGATTTTGCGGATAAAGTGCAGCAGATCCTGGGAAGCCAGGAGGAATACAGCCGGTACTGCCGGCAGGTATACGACGCGGTGGAAGGTAACCGCTGGGTGGATCGTGCCGCCAAAGTCATCGCGGATTTGACGCAAAGGAGGGCATAACCATGAAAATTGCGTTTGTTTCCGCCGCCCGTTCGAGCCATACGGTGAAGTGGGTCAACGCTTTGGCCCGCCGGGGCCATACGGTGCGGCTGTACTCCCTTCCGGATCACAAAAATACCCTGGGCAATCTGCATCCCCAGGTTGAGGTCTGTTATCTGGAGAAAGGCGGCTTTTTGGGCTATTTCCGCAATGCCCGGCAGCTTGCCCGGCAAATGGCGGTCTTTCAGCCGGATGTGGTAAATTCCCACTATGCCAGCGGCTACGGCACCCTGACCCGCCTGGCAAAGGTGCATCCGCTGGTGCTTTCGGTGTGGGGGAGCGACGTCTACGATTTCCCGCACAAAAGCCCTCTGCACAAAAAGCTCGTGCGGGATAACCTTTTCGGAGCCGACGCCGTGGCCTCTACCAGCGAGGTGATGGCCCGCCGTGTACGCCAGACCTTCGGGTATGCAAAAGAAATCTTCATCACGCCGTTTGGCGTGGACTGCACGTTATTTTCCCCGGTAAAGGAACCGGTTCCCTGCGATACCTTCCGTGTGGGGACGGTCAAGGCACTGGAGGAAAAATACGGCATGGATATCCTGATCCGCGCGTTTGCGCTGCTGTGCGAAAAGCTGGGGGATCGCCCGGCTTCCCTCGTGATTTACGGCAAAGGGAGCCAGTGGGAGCCGCTGGAGTCACAGATCGCGTCTCTGGGACTTGCGGGCAAGGTGATGCTGGGCGGGGCGGTCCCCAATGAGGAGGTACCCGATAAAATCCGACAGATGGATGCCTTCTGCCTGCCCAGCGTGCTCGATTCCGAGAGCTTCGGCGTTTCTGCGGTGGAGGCCATGGCCTGCGGCGTACCGGTGGTGGCCTCGGATGTGGATGGCTTTACCGAGACCGTGGAGGACGGTGTGACCGGCTTTCTTGTCCCGCGCCGGGATCCCGCCGCAATGGCGTCCCGTCTGTATGCGCTCGCGGGAGATCCTGCCCTTTGCCAAAAACTCGGGCAGGCTGGGCGGGAGCGCGCGCTGCGTTTATATGATTTTGAAAAAAACGTGGATACGATGGAACAGCTCTATCAAAAGGTGATACAAAAGTAAACGAAGAATTTTGTTTTCCCAGAGATTGTGTAATCTCTGGGACTTTTTTGTAGTTTTCCACAGGATATGGAAAAAAGAATGTTTAAAATTTTTATTTTTAGATGTTTCATTTTCCAAATTGCGGACGATATATAAAATATGAGAGGAAGAAATCTTCTTCCTTCTATATTCCCGCTTTTCCTCCCCCTGGCCCGGCGCGCAGGCTGAGGGGATGAAAATAAAAAATTATTTTTATCATGCCAATAGGGGGCAAGGAGCTCCCTGGCATACCATGGAGGTATTATTATGGGAATGGTCGTAAGAACCAACACAATGGCAATCAATGCCCAACGTCAATTAAACCTGAACAACAACGCAGTTTCCAAGTCCCTGGAAAAGCTGGCTTCCGGTTACAAGATTAACCGTGCTGCCGACGACGCTGCCGGCCTCGCTATCAGCGAACGCATGAAGGCGCAAATCGTTGGTTTGGAAGCTGCTTCCTCCAACTCCCAGGACGGCATCTCGGTTGTACAGACCGCAGAAGGCGCCCTCAACGAAGTACACGATATGCTCAACCGTATGGTAGAGCTGGCTACCAAGGCTGCTAACGGTGTTTACACCGATACCCAGCGTTCCAACTATGCTGACGAAGTTGCTCAGCTGCAGGACGAAATCGATCGTATTGCAGAATCCACCAACTTCAACGGCATCAAGCTGCTCGACGGCACCATGGGCATGAACACCGGCGCCATCACCGTAGTTGGCAAGCAGATCGCTTCGGAGGCTGGCTCCATTGCCACCACCGGCTGGGGTTCCGTAGGTACTGAGCAGAACGTTAACACCATTTTGCATGTCAATTCCAAAGAGGCTGCAGTATCCAGCTTTACTATTGATCTTAACCGTATTTCCGGCTCGGTTGCTACCGGTAACACGCTCACACTCAATGTTGGTGGTAAGGACTTTACCATTACCATGACTGCTGGTGGCACAGTAGATGCTACGGCGATTGGTACGGCGATTAATACGGCTTTCGGCGGCGCTAATACAGTTACTTTTGCCGGTACTAATGGTGCTACGGTAACCTTTCAGTATCAGGTAACTGGCGGCACAATTACCCTCACGATGCAAGACGCATCCGTTGCTAACGCTACCGATGCACAGCTGGCTGGCAACATGAACGTCAGCCTCACTGCAAATGCGCAGGGTGATACCCTCGTTGGCACGCAGGATATTGCTATAACCAACGTTACTGCCGGCAACAAAGCCCAGGCTGGTGCAATGGCAAGTGCTACGTTTGACTTTGATGTTTCCCGCATTGCCGACGGCGCTACCCTGCAGGTTGGCAACACCACCTACACCTTTGCCGTAGGCAAAGGCAGCACCGCAACTGGTGATAATATAATTGATTTGAAACACTATGAGGAAGATCAGATCGACTCTTCGATCAAGAACGAAGTATACACCCTGTTGAGC
>CAJFOO010000073.1 GCA_904397205.1 uncultured Clostridia bacterium | reverse complement strand
TGGATGGAGCCGGTTCGGTAAGTTCTGCACAACAGGAAGGGCCGGCCTCCGCTCCCTCGGCGCCGGATTCCCATACCCTGGTGACGGAATCCCCTGCCCCACCTGCCGTCTCGGCAGCGTCTTCGCTTCCGGAGAGCAGTGCGCCGGATAGCGGGGCTTCTTCCGCCGTTTCTTCGGTTCCGGCGGGAGGGCCTGTCGAACAGCTCAGTGATCCGCTGCTGGTGCTTGTGAATAAGGACAACCCGGTACCGGAAGACTATACGCCAAACATTATTTCCGCTTATAATTCCACCTTTGACGCGCAGTTACAGGAGCCGTTCCGGCAGATGTACCTGGCGGCGGAGCAGGAAGGGGCGATCTTGTGGATCACTTCCGGCTATCGTACGGCAAGCGAGCAGGAGCAGGCCTATCAGGAACGCTTGCAGAGGAATCTGAATTCCGGGATGAGCGAGGAAGAAGCCCGGCGGGTGACGGATTTGCGGTCATCCCATGGGGGATACAGCGAATATGAAACGGGTCTGTGCATCGATGTCAACGGCGCGGTGCCAGATTTTGATGAAATGCTGGCCGGGCAGTGGATGCTGGAGCATTCGTGGGAATACGGTTTTATCCTGCGGTATCCCGAGGGGAAAGAGGAAATCACCGGGTTTTCGTACCAGCCGTTCCATTACCGGTATGTGGGAGTGGAGCACGCCCGGCAGATGCACGAGCTGGATCTGTGCTTGGAGGAATATGTGGAATATGTGCGGCAGAACGGTTCCCCGGTTTCTTCGGCAGCACAATAATTTTATGGTGAGAGGGGTTCTGGTATGCAGAATCAAAAACGAGTCCGCACGCGCTTTGCGCCAAGCCCGACCGGCTTTATGCATGTGGGGAATCTGCGCACGGCGCTGTATGAATATCTGATTGCCAAATCTATGGGCGGGGATTTTGTCCTGCGCATTGAGGATACGGATCAGGAACGCCTGGTGGAAGGGGCGGTCGACGTCATTTACCGCACCTTGGATCAGGTGGGCCTGCGGCATGACGAAGGTCCTGATGTCGGCGGGGAATTTGGGCCGTATATCCAAAGCGAGCGGCGCGGGATCTATTTGCCCTATGCCGAGCAGCTTGTGCGGGAAGGGAAGGCGTATTACTGCTTCTGCGATAAGGAGCGGCTGGATTCCCTGCATGGGGAAGGGGAGTTCGGCGGGTATGACCGGCACTGCCGGGATTTGCCCCCCGAAGAAGTGAAGGCGAAATTGGATGCCGGTACCCCCTATGTCATCCGGCAGAAGATGCCCATACAGGGCTCCACGACCTTTACCGATGCGGTGTACGGCTCCATTACCATAGAAAACACCGAGCTGGAAGATCAGATCCTCATCAAATCCGACGGCTACCCGACGTATAATTTTGCGAACGTCATCGACGACCACCTGATGGAAATTACCCATGTGGTGCGCGGATGCGAGTACCTGACCTCCACCCCGAAATATAACTTGCTGTATGAAGCGCTGGGCTGGGACAAGCCGGTGTATGTCCACCTGCCGCTGATCATGGGCAAAAACGAGGACGGATCGGTCTCGAAGCTCTCGAAACGGCACGGATCCACCGGGTTCGACGACCTGGTGCGGGAAGGGTATTTGCCGGAGGTGATCGTCAACGCCATCGCGCTGCTGGGCTGGTGCCCCAAGGACAACCGCGAGATCTTCACACTGGAGGAACTGGTTTCGTGCTTTTCGGTGGACGGCATCAGCAAATCCCCCTCGGTGTTTGATTATGAAAAGCTCAGCTGGTTTAATGGAGAATACATCCGGGCTATGTCCCCCGAAGCCTTTACGGAAAAGGCCATGCCGTACTACCGCGAGGTGTTCGGGGAGCAGGAGCGGGATTGGACGGTGCTGTCGTCGATCCTTCAGCCGCGCGTGGTGAAATTCCAGGAAATCCCGGATATGATCCGGTTCCTGGCCGCCCTGCCGGAGTATCCTTTGGAATTCTTTGTGAATAAGAAAAGCAAAGCGACGATGGAAAATGCCGCGCCCATGCTCGAAGCTGCCATCCCCGTATTGGAAGGGCTGGGGACCTGGACAGTGGAAGCGATCCACGACGCATTGCTGGAACTGCCGCCCAAGCTGGAAGTAAAAAACGGCACGCTGCTGTGGCCGGTGCGGATTGCGGCTTCCGGCACGATGGTCACACCGGGTGGAGCAATAGAAATTTTGGCCATTTTGGGCAAAGAGGAAGCCCTGCGGCGGCTGCGGCTGGGTCTGGAAAAGCTACGCACCGGCGCATAAGAAGGAGGAGAATGGATGAGCGAGGAAATCAAAACCTCCCCGGAGGAGGAAACTCCCGGGTGGAGCAATTTTATCCATGATTTTATCGAGGAGGATACCGCGCCGGGCGGGCAGTTTGCCGGGCAGAAGGTCCACACGCGCTTCCCGCCGGAGCCCAACGGCTACCTGCATATCGGCCATGCCAAAGCGATCTGTATTGACTTTGCCACGGCGGAAAAGTATGGGGGGCTTTGCAACCTGCGCATGGACGATACCAACCCCACCAAGGAGGACGAGGAGTATGTGGATGCCATTCAGGAGGATATCCGCTGGCTGGGCTTTTCGTGGGGGGATCGGTTTTATTATGCATCGGATTACTTCCCGCAAATGTATGACATTGCCGTGCGCCTGATTCAGGAGGGCAAGGCCTATGTGTGCAGTTTGAATGCCGAACAGATGCGCGAAAACCGCGGGGACTTGACACATCCTGCCGTCAGCCCATACCGCGACCGGCCCGTGGAGGAAAGCCTGGATCTGTTCGCCCGGATGAAAGCCGGTGAATTCCCGGACGGCTCCATGACGCTGCGGGCCAGGATTGACCTGGCCTCGGGGAACTTCAACCTGCGCGACCCGGTGCTGTACCGCATCAGCCATGCCCCGCACCACCGTACGGGTACGCAATGGTGTATTTATCCCATGTACGATTTTGCCCATCCGCTGGAGGACGCCATCGAAGGGATCACCCATTCGCTGTGTTCCCTGGAATTTGAATCCCACCGCCCACTGTATAACTGGGTGGTCGAGAATTCCGGCCTGCCCTGCCGCCCGCGGCAGATCGAATTTGCCCGCCTGAACATCGACCACACCGTCATGAGCAAGCGCAAGCTGCGCCAGCTGGTGGAAAACGGCTGTGTCAGTGGCTGGGACGATCCCCGGATGCCCACCCTGTCCGGCCTGCGCCGCCGGGGGTATACCCCGCGTTCGATCCGCAATTTCTGCGAGCGCATTGGGGTATCCAAGGTCAACAGCGTGGTGGAATACGGTTTTTTGGAGCATTGCCTGCGGGAGGATCTCAACCAGACTGCCCAGCGGGTGATGGGTGTCCTGCGCCCGCTCAAGCTGATTATCACCAACTATCCCGAAGGGAAGACCGAGGAATTTTTGGTGGAAAACAATCCGAACCGCCCCGAGGACGGCCAGCGCACCGTGACCTTTTCCCGGGAGCTATGGATCGAGCAGGACGATTTTATGGAAGAACCGGTCAAGGGATATTTCCGCCTGTTCCCGGGGAATGAAGTGCGGCTGAAAACCACGTACATTGTCCGCTGTACTGGCTGCCGCAAGGACGAGACGGGCCGGGTGGTGGAGGTATATGCCGAGTACGATCCGCTTACCCGCGGGGGCAATGCGCCGGACGGCAGGAAAATCAAGGGGACGATCCACTGGGTGGACGCCCGCAACGCGCTGGACGCCGAAATCCGGCTGTACGACAACCTGTTCATGGCCGAGAACCCCGAGGATGGGGATCTGCTGGAGGGCGTGAACCCGCAGTCGCTGGAGGTGCTGGAGGGCTGCAAGGTGGAAGCTGCTTTGCAGCGGATGCCGGAGGATACCCCGTTCCAGTTCATGCGGCAGGGATATTTCTGTTTTGACAAGGACAGCCGCGAAGGGGCCTGGGTATTGAACCGATCGGTTTCCCTGAAAGACGGCTTTAAAAAGAAATAAGGAAAAAAGACAGCGATACCGGAAACGTATCGCTGTTTTTTGTGCAGGAAAAACGGGAAATTCCCTTTAAACTTTTGCGGATTTGCGTTATAATAAAAAGAAACGGCCTTAGACCGCGCCCCGCCGGGTTGGCTGGGCTGGGAACGGGCCATACTAAAAACCGGAAAGGAAGCCGAATGTATGTCTGAATTTTCTTTGCCGCTGTCCAAAATTATCCGGGAGCTGTCGCTGACAACTTTTTATATGCCCCGGCATCCGGAGGAGGTCCTGATTTCTTCCCGTGACGTGAACCGTCCCGGCTTGGAGCTCAATGGGTTTTTCTATTATTATGATACCACCCGGATCCTGATCATCGGCAATGCGGAGATGGCGTTTCTCAATAGCTGCGAGGAGGAAAAACGCCGCCAGGTTTTGCAGGAGGTCCTGCGGCGCAACCCGCCCGCCGTCATTTTCGCCCGCAGCCTGCAGCCCTGCCCGATTTTCCTGGAGGTCGCCAAGCAATATGAAATGCCTCTTTTGGGTACCGATGACATTACTTCCAGCCTGGTAGCTTCGCTGGTTTCATACCTCAACGTAGAGCTTGCCCCCCGGGTGACCCGGCATGGCGTGCTGGTGGAGGTCTACGGCGAGGGGATCTTCATTGCGGGTGACAGCGGGGTCGGCAAAAGCGAAACGGCCATCGAACTGGTCAAGCGGGGCCACCGTCTGATTGCGGATGATGCAGTGGAAATCCGGCGGGTTTCCTCCCGCACGTTGGTGGGCTCCGCGCCGGAAACCATCCGGCACTTTATTGAACTGCGCGGGATCGGGATCATCAACGCGCGGAAGATTTTCGGCATTGGTGCGGTCAAAATGACCGAAAAGCTGGATCTCATTGTCAACCTCGAAACCTGGGACGATCAGAAAGCCTATGACCGCATGGGGATCGATCAGGATTACACGGAAATCCTGGGGCTCAAGATCCCGGTCATTACCATCCCGGTGCGGCAGGGGCGCAACCTGGCCGTGATTATTGAGGTGGCGGCGATGAACCACCGCGAAAAGAAGATGGGCTATAACGCGGCGGAAGAACTTCTCTCGAACCTGGGGATGGGGCCGGAAATGATGCAGCCGAAAGAAAGGAAAATCGACCTGGACATTTGAGGAAAGGGAGGAATGAGGTTGAACGAGACAAAACCTATGGAGCAAATCCTGCGGGATGCCGGATGTGAGGTGAAGGAACAGGAACCGATGCAGCGGCACACGACCTTCCATATTGGAGGGCCGGCGCAGTGGTTTGCCTGCGTACCGGATGAAACCGCCTTGGCAGTGGTTTTGCAGGCCGCGCGTGCCCGCTCGATCCCATGCCGGGTGATTGGAAAAGGCTCCAATCTGCTGGTCAGCGACAAGGGCCTTTCTGGCGTTACCCTGTGTCTGGAGGGGGAGTTCCTGTCCCTTGAACGGATCCCCGGCACCAACCGGATCCGCTGTGGGGCGGGGGTCCCGCTTTCTTCCCTGTGCAGCTTCGCCTGCAAGCAGGGGCTGGCTGGATTGGAGTTTGCCTGGGGAATCCCCGGTACGGCAGGGGGAGCGGTGTTTATGAACGCTGGGGCGTACGGTTCGGAAATGAAGGATGTACTGGTTTCCTGCACCCATATGAACCGGGACGGGACGGTAGAGCGGCGGCAGGCACAGGATCTGGGGCTGGGATACCGGCACAGTGCTTATCAGGAATCGGATGCGGTCATCCTGTCGCTGGAGCTGGAATTACAGCCCGGGGATCCGGAGGAAATCCGCGCAAAAATGGACGATTTGATGCGGCGGCGCAAGGAAAAACAGCCGCTGGAATACCCCAGCGCCGGCAGTGTGTTTAAACGGCCTGAAGGGCATTTTGCCGGGGCGCTGATCGAACAGTGCGGGCTCAAGGGCAAGCGCGTGGGCGGGGCGATGGTCAGCCCGAAGCACGCAGGGTTTATTGTCAATGCCGGGGATGCGACATGTCAGGATGTACTCGGCCTGATTGCCGATATTCAGCAGACGGTCAAGAAACAGACGGGGGTTTCTCTGGAATGCGAAGTGCGTCCTATCGAGTAATCACCGCAGGGAAAGGAGGCAGCGTGTGGAATTTATTATTGTAACCGGCCTGTCAGGAGCAGGGAAATCGGTCGCTATCGACGCGATGGAAGACATTGGATTTTATTGCGTGGATAACATCCCGCCCAAGCTGATTTCCACCTTCTATGACTTGTGCCAGCAGTCCAAAGACGAGTTCCAGCAGGTCGCTGTGGTCACCGATATCCGGGGCGGCAGCCTGTTCGGTGCGCTCGCCGATTCGCTGGAAAAACTGCGCCAGGAGGGACGCGCTTATAAGTTGCTGTTCCTGGATGCAGACGATACCGTACGGATCAACCGGTTTAAAGAAACCCGGCGAAAGCATCCGCTGCTGGACGAGGAAATGACGTCTCTGGAAGAAGCGATCCGGGAGGAGCGGCGTATCCTCAAGCCCGTGCAGGAAATGGCCCATTACATGATCGATACCTCCAAGCTTTCCCCCACGCAGCTGCGGCAGCGGATTTCCACCCTGTTTTTGGGGAATACGGAAGAAACCCTGTCGGTCCACTGCATGTCGTTTGGGTTCAAGCACGGGCTCCCGACCGAAGCCGATCTGGTGTTTGATGTGCGCTGTTTGCCTAACCCGTTTTATGTGCCGGAACTGAAAAAGCTTACCGGACTGGATGAGACCGTGCGCGACTATGTTTTTCAGGCGGAAGAAACCAAGGGGTTTGTCGAGAGGATGATCTCGCTGGTGGATTATATGCTCCCGCTGTACTGCAAAGAGGGGAAAAGCCAGCTGGTGATCGCCATCGGCTGTACCGGCGGGCATCACCGGTCGGTGGCCCTGGCCCAGTTTTTGTATAACCATCTGCTGGCCCAGAACCGGCGGGCGAGCGTCAACCATCGGGATATCCACCGCTAGGAAGGAGGACGGCCATGTCGTTTTCAGCCCAGGTGAAGCAGGAGCTTTGCCGCAAGGATGGGGGATGTCCCCATTGCCTGCGTGCGGAGGCATATGGACTCTTGCTGTTTGGAAAGCAGTTCGGTCCGGACGGTTTGCAGATTTCCATGGAGCATCCGGAAGCTGCCCGCCGGGCCGCGCAGTGTATCGCGCAGGCTGCCGGGGTAATGGTAGAAGTTTCTTCCCGGCTGTCCCGCCGGGGCAAAACGCCAGGCGCCGGGTTGTGCACCGTCTCAGTGGAAGGCCAGGATGCCTGTGGGCAGGTATTGTCTTGTTTCGGCTATTCCGGGACGGAAGCGCCGTTTCCCCTGCGGACGCAGAATTTCCCCCATACCTGCTGCCTGGCCGCTTTCCTGCGGGGGGCTTTCCTTTCCTGCGGCAGCGTGACCCATCCGCAGAAGGAATACCATTTGGAGTTTGCGCTTCCCCGGAACGATTTGGCAGAGGGGCTGCGGCAGTGTATCGCCTCCATCCCCGATCTTTCCATCCAGCCTTCTTGTATCCTTCGCAAAGGTTCCCCGGTGGTGTATCTCAAGGACAGCGAGGCCATTGCCGATTTGCTCACCTACATGGGCGCGCCCGGCGGGGCGATGGAACTCATGCAGGCAAAAATGCTCAAGGAAGTCCGCAATAATATCAACCGTCGCACCAATTTTGAAAACGCCAATTTGGATAAAACCGCTGCTGCCGCGGCCCGGCAGGTGATCGCCATTGAAACCATCCGCGATACGGTAGGGCTCCGGGAGCTGCCGCAGGAGCTGCGGGAAATCGCGGTACTGCGGTATGAGAACCCGGATTTATCCCTGCGGGAGCTGGGGGAAAGCCTGACCCCGCCCATCAGCCGTTCCGGGGTGAACCACCGGCTGCGCCGGATTCTGGAGATTGCCGAGGATTTGACCGCAGAAAAACAGAATGGGACAGAAAAGAAGTGAGGAGGGAAAGCGGATGGCGTTTGTCCATTTGCATTTGCATACGGAATATAGTTTGCTGGACGGGGCCTGCCGGATCCCTCAGTTGATGGATCGGGTTGCAGAATTGGGACAGGAAGCGGTAGCGGTGACGGATCACGGTGTGATGTACGGTGCGGTGGAGGTGTACCGCGAAGCAAAAAAGAGAGGGATCCGGCCCATCCTCGGCTGTGAGGTGTATGTCGCGCCGCGCACCCGGTTCGATAAGCTGCATGAGCTGGACAAAAGTCCGTATCACCTGGTGTTGTTATGTGAGAACCAGCAGGGATATGAAAATCTCACGGCATTGGTTTCCCAGGCTTGGATCGAGGGGTTTTACAGCAAGCCCCGGGTGGATTTGGATTTGCTCCGGCAGCACAGCGGGGGGCTGATTGCCCTGTCCGCCTGCCTGGCGGGGGCGGTCCCCCGCGCCATGGCCCATGGGTATGAAGAAGCCAAACGGGTGGCTTTGGAGTACGATGGGATATTTGGCCGGGGGAATTTTTATTTGGAGCTGCAAAACCATGGGATCGCCGAGCAGGCGGCGCTGAACCCGCAGCTTGTCCGCTTATCCCGGGAGACGGGGATCCCCTTAGCCGCTACCAACGACTGTCATTACCTGCGTCCCGAGGATGAAAAAATGCACCGGGTTTTGCTGTGTATCCAGACGGGCCATACCCTGGGGGATGCCCATTCTCTGGAATTTTCTTCGGATCAGTTTTACGTCAAGAGCGAGGAGGAAATGCGGCGGCTGTTTGCCGACGTACCGGAGGCGTGCGACAATACGGCAAAGATTGCCGCGCGCTGCCAGGTGGATTTTGTGTTTGGGGAGACGAAGCTGCCGCGCTTCACCACGCCCAACGGAGAGGAAAATACGGCGTATTTCCGGGAGCAGTGCCTTATGGGCCTCAAGCGCCGGTATGGGGAGCAGCCCACTAAGGATCTGATGGACCGTCTGGAATACGAAATGGACGTGATCCAGCGCATGGGATATGTGAATTATTATCTCATTGTGAATGATTTTATCCAGTATGCCAAATCCGTCGATTTGCCGGTCGGTCCCGGGCGCGGATCCGGCGCGGCCAGCCTGGCGGCGTATTGCCTGGGCATTACCGGCATCGATCCGATCCGCTATCAGCTTTTGTTTGAACGCTTCCTGAACCCGGAGCGGGTGAGTATGCCCGATTTTGACATTGATTTCAGCGACGAGCGGCGGCAGGAAATGATCGATTATGTCGTGGGCAAATACGGGGTGGATCATGTGGCCCAGATCATCACCTTCGGCACCATGGCGGCGCGGGCGGCCATCCGCGATGTGGGCCGGGTGATGGGGATGCCCTACGCGGCGGTGGATGCGGTCGCCAAGCTGGTGCCGAGTAAGCTGAACATCACTCTGGACGAGGCGCTGCGGATCTCCAAGGATTTACGGCAGCAGTACGATTCCCAGAGCCAGGTGCGGGAGCTTCTGGATATGGCCCGCAAGATCGAGGGGATGCCGCGCAATGCATCTACGCACGCCGCCGGGGTGGTGATTACCGACCAGCCGGTTTCCTGCTATGTCCCGCTGGCCAAAAACGGCGATGCCATCGTTACCCAATATCCCATGACGACGCTGGAGGAACTGGGTCTGCTGAAAATGGATTTTCTGGGCCTGCGCAACCTCTCGGTCATTGACGATACGCAAAAAGCCCTGCGCCGTACGATGCCGGATTTTTCCATTGACGCGATCCCGATGGACGACCCGGAGGTCTACCGCATGATTGCGGCGGGCGAGACGGAAGGGGTCTTCCAGTTTGAATCGCCGGGGATGAAAAATGTCATTGTGCAGCTTCGCCCGGAAAGCCTGGAGGATTTGATCGCTGTGGTGTCCCTGTACCGGCCCGGCCCCATGGAATCCATCCCGCGGTATATTGCCAACCGGCACCATCCCGAACAGGTTACTTACCGGCATCCGCTTCTGGAACCGATTTTGCAGGTGACGTATGGATGCATTGTGTATCAGGAGCAGGTGATGCAGATTTTCCGCACGCTGGCGGGGTATTCCCTGGGCCGCGCGGATATTGTGCGCCGGGCGATGTCCAAAAAGAAAGCGGACGTGATGGAACGGGAACGGCAGATCTTCCTGTATGGCCTGACGGACGACAGTGGAAAGGTAGAAGTGGAGGGCTGTATCCGCCGGGGGATCCCGGAGGACGTGGCGCAGGCGGTATTCCGGGAAATGGAAGGGTTTGCGGCATATGCGTTCAATAAAGCACACGCCGCCGCCTATGCCACCCTGTCGTACCAGACGGCATGGCTGAAACGGTATTATCCGCGGGAATACATGGCGGCTTTGCTCACCAGCGTGCTGGACAGTTCCACGAAAGTGGCAGAGTACCTGGCGGACTGCTCCCGCATGGGGATCCGGGTGCTGCCGCCGCATGTCAACGAAAGCCGGCGGGGATTCACCGTAGTTGGACAGGATATTCGCTTTGGCTTGCTGGCGGTCAAGAATCTGGGAAAAGGGTTTTTGGATCGGCTGGAGCAGGAGCGGGAAAAAGAAGGGAAGTTTGCTTCCTATTACCAGTTCTGCAAGCGGATGTATGGAAGCGATCTCAACCGCCGGGCGCTCGAAAGCCTTATTCAATGCGGCGCGCTGGACGGTCTGGAGGAAGGATATAACCGGCGGCAGATGCTGTCTTCGGTCGGCGCGGTACTGGAGTCCCTGGAGCAGGAGCGCAAAAAGAATGTCGAAGGCCAAATCGGCTTTTTCGACTTATCCCAGGAAACTTCCTCGGCCGGTTCTTCCTCCTTTTCCATTGCCCCCATGGAAGAATTTCCTGCTTCCAGCCTGCTGGAGATGGAAAAAAATGTGGTGGGGATGTACCTTTCCGGGCATCCTATGGCGGCGTATGGAGATTTTTACCGGACTGGGAAAGTACAGAAAATCGGCGATCTGCTCAGCCAGGACGAGGAAGAAGGACGGTTCCGGGATGGGAGCCGGATAAAACTTCTGGGGATGCTTTCTCATGTGAAGCTGAAGGTAACCAAAAAGAATACGACAATGGCTTTTTTGCAGGTGGAAGACATCAGTGGTTCCCTGGAGGTATTGGTTTTTCCGGACATATTGACGCGGTATTCCGCCCTGCTGACGGAAGGTGCGGTGGTGGTGCTGTCGGGGCGGGTCAGCCTCACAGAAGAAAAGGATCCCAAGCTGATCTGTGAATCAGCCGCGCCGGTTTCCAGCCTGGAGGAGAATGTGCCGCAAGGCGAGGTTTCTCCGAAAAGCGGCGGTTCCCGGCCAGGCTTATACCTGCGGGTACCGGACAAGGAAAGCCCCCGGTATCGGAAAGCCATGCAGTATATTGCCATTTTCGATGGGGCAACCCCGCTGTACTTGTATTTTTCCGATCAGAAAAAGCTGATGTTGGCCCCGCCTGCCTGGCGCGTGGATGTGAATGAACCACTCCTGCGGGCTTTGCGGCAGGTGTTGGGAGAAGAAAATGTGGCGTTGTTATCACCCAACAAAAATCAATAATAAAAAGAGAAATGAAGGTGTGGATCATGGAAAAAAAGACGATTGCCGTACTGACCAGCGGGGGGGATGCCCCCGGCATGAACGCGGCTATCCGGGCGGTTGTACGCACAGGGATTATGCACGGGGCGCAGATTTTAGGGGTTCGGCGCGGATATAACGGGCTGCTGCATGGGGATATGCTGGAACTGAGCCTGCGCAGCGTGTCGAATATTATTGGGCATGGCGGGACTGCTTTGCTCACTGCCAGAAGTCCGGAATTTGCCACCCCGGAAGGGGTGCAGAAAGCGGTGAGTATCTGCCGCGGCTTTGGGATCGACGGGGTGGTAGTGATTGGCGGGGACGGTTCTTTTAAAGGAGCCAGGGCATTGTCGCAGGCAGGGGTACCCTGTGTGGGCATCCCGGGGACGATTGACAACGACATTGCCAGCACGGATTATACCATTGGGTTTGATACGGCGATGAATACAGCAGTAGAGATGATCGACCGCCTGCGGGATACGACGGAATCGCATGATCGATGCAGCGTCGTAGAGGTGATGGGCCGCCGCTGCGGGGATATTGCGCTGCTCACGGGGATTGCTGTGGGGGCTACAGCGATTTTGGTACCCGAAATCCCCTATGATTTTGAGAAGGATATCATCCAGCGGATGCAGTTTACCCAAAAGCATGGGAAAAAACATTTTGTCATCCTGGTAGCGGAAGGCGTAGGCCGAGTGGGAGGTCTAGCCGAGGCGATTGAGGCCCGTACCGGGATTGAAACCCGCGCCACCGTATTGGGACATGTCCAGCGCGGCGGATCCCCGACTTTGCGGGATCGGGTAGCGGGAAGCCGGATGGGATACCGTGCGGTAGAGCTGCTTCTGGAAGGGAAGGGCAACCGTGTAGTCGGGATGCATGGGGATGCGATCGTCGATTATGACATTACCGAAGCGCTGGAGATGAAACGGGAATTCCGGGAGGATATTTACCGCATGGCGCTGGAAATTTCTATTTGATCTCATCTACGGAAAATCAAAGAAAGGATAGGAAAAGGAAATGAAAAAAGGGATTGCTGTTATCTTAGGCCTTTGCGCCGGGGTGTTGCTGTTTGCCGGGTGTGAAACGGGAACCC
>CAJFOO010000072.1 GCA_904397205.1 uncultured Clostridia bacterium | reverse complement strand
TGTAACATACATCCATCATCACCCCCTTTTCGGGGGAACCGCCTTACCGTTTCACGCAGGCCCTTTCCGCTCTTTATTTTACCAAATCCCCATTCTTTTGTCAAAACAACCCCCACATATATTGACAAAACCAAAAAAATATAGTATATAAAAGAAAACAGAAAAGGGATCCCTTTTCTGTGTTTTGAAACTGGGCGATACCGGCGGCAAAGAATTTGCTGCATCATCGCTTTTTTAGAAATAACCAATAACTTTCGCAAGAGCGACATGGTTATTTCTTTTTATCAAAAAACTGCTATACTCTGTCGTGAAACAAAAATGCTGTCATCTTTTGGGATGACAGCATTTTTGTTTGATAACCGGTTTTATTTACTTTTAGGGATTTTCCCGCTGAGACGCTGGGGCGCGTCACCGCCGGAAAGATCGCGGGAAGCCCGCTGCCGTTTTTCCTTTTCAGGTTTGACCTTCTTGTTGATGTAGCGTACAGCGGCCTTGTGATAGTATTTCTGGAATTCCGGGCTCATATGTTCGAGAAGGTTTTTGCGGCCTTCCTCGGATATCCCGTTGAAAATCACCATACTAATGATCGAACGCACGTCGAAGTCACCGTTTTTATAGAAATCATCCAGCAGGGAACATAATTTTTTGGTATCGGCGGCGTCCTTTTTTTTGGCCTGGGCTTCGATTTTCGGCACGACATGCGTTTTGGCAAACGTCACCGCACGGAACTGCTCATAAGCGGCAAGCTCTTCGGCCACTTCGTCTTTGAGTTCCGGGAACACCTGCACCAGCCGCTTGTAAAAGAAGACCGGCCCGGGGTTATTGTCTTTATCCTTTTGGGGCTTGCGGCGCGCTGCCCGCAAGGCTGCACGGCGGTCGTCGCCCTGCAGGGTTTCGGTGAAGTCATTGGCAATGCTCTCCGCGTCCTTGATCGTGTCGGTTTCGGGATTATACAGCCAGTTGGAAATGGATTTCCATTTATCAGTATCAGGGCCTTCGTCGGTCATATCGGTGCTGCGCAGTTCAAACCGCATTTCCTGTTCGTTATACAGCACACTGTACGCGGAATGTTCCCCAAGGAAAAAGACAGATTTGCCTTCCACCTCGTCGACAAAGCCCTTCTGCTTTTGAAAGCCCTGCTCCTTCAAAACGGTATCCAGCCGGTTGACAATAAGGTCAAACGCCTTTTGATCCAAAACGATCCCTCCTGTTTTCTACAAATCCTGTTGCCCCTTATTATACACGAATTTTTCCGGTTTGTCACCCTTTGTTTGGCAACAAAAAAAGAAAATCACTTTTTTAGCAAAAGTTGCAATTGCACGCTTGCTTACAATGTGTTATCATATATAGTTAAGACAACTTAGTAAATTTTGGGAGGAATGTCATGATGGTCCCCTGCACTGTAGCCATACTGTTTGGCGGTAGTTCTTCCGAACATGCGGTTTCGTGTCTTTCCGCCGCTTCAGTAATAGAAAACATCCCCAAAGACCGGTACCAGGTGATCCCCGTGGGCATTACGCAGGACGGCTGCTGGATGCTGTATTCCGGTCCGGTAAAGCAGATCGCCGACGGTTCCTGGGAAAAACATCCGGCAAACCGCACGGCTTTCCTCTCCCCCGATCGTTCGATCAAAGGGCTGGTAGCCCGCACCGGGGAAGGGTTCGAAATCCTGCCGGTCGACGTAGTCTTCCCCGTCCTGCACGGGAAAAACGGCGAGGACGGCACCGTACAAGGGCTTTTGCAGCTCAGCGGCATCCCCTATGTCGGATGCGGCGTGCTGTCGTCCGCGATCTGCATGGATAAAGCCGTAACCAACCAGCTTCTGGAGTCCGCCGGCATTGCGCGGGCAAAATCCCTGTGGTTCCATGCGCGGGACTACGAATCCCGGCGGGCGTCCCTCTGCCGGGATATTGAGGAAACCCTGGGCGGATACCCGATTTTTGTCAAACCGGCCAATGCCGGATCCTCCGTGGGGATCAGCAAGGTCAAGGAGGAAGCCGAACTCGACGCAGCCGTGGCCAAAGCCGCGCAGGAAGACGGCAAAATCGTGCTGGAAGAAACGATCGTCGGGCAGGAAGTGGAATGCGCTGTGCTGGGCAACGAAGAACCCCGCGCCTCCCTGGTAGGGGAAGTCGGTGCAGCCGCAGAATTTTACGATTACGATGACAAATATGTCAACGGGGTATCAAAGCTGTACATCCCCGCCCGGATCCCGGAGGAAACCGCCGAAGCCATCCGGAAAACGGCGATCCAAGCCTACCAGGTGCTGGAATGCCGCGGGCTGTGCCGGATCGATTTCTTTGTCCGCGAATCCGACGGCGCCATCCTTCTCAACGAACCCAATACCCTCCCCGGCTTTACGGCCATCAGCATGTATCCCAAGCTCTGGGAAGCGACGGGGCTGCCATACAGCGAACTGCTGCACCGCCTGATCCGGCTGGCACAGGCGATGGACGGATAAGGAGGCAGACATGGATAACCGGCCGATCGGCATTTTTGACTCCGGTCTGGGAGGGCTGACCGCCGTGCGGGAACTGCACAGCCTCCTGCCGCGGGAGGAGATTGTCTATTTTGGGGATACGGGGCGCGTGCCGTACGGGACGCGCAGCCCGGAAACCATCCGCAAATACGCCCAGCAGGATATTGCCTTCCTGCTTTCCAAGCACGTCAAAATGGTGCTGGCCGCGTGCGGTACCGTCAGTTCACTGGCAGATACCTTCCGCCATACCGTGCCCGTCCCGTTTACCGGCGTAGTGGAGCCGGCGTCCCGCGCGGCGGCACAGGCCACCCGCAACCGCCGCGTGGGCGTGATTGCCACCACCGCTACCATCCGCAGCCACTGCTACCGCCAGACGCTCCAGCGGCTGGATCCGGCGATCCAGGTAGTCGAGCAGGACTGCCCGTTATTTGTCCCGCTGGTGGAAAACGGCTTTTTGGATCCCGGGGATCCCATCCCCTATATGACGGCGCAGCGGTATCTGCGGCCCTTGCAGGAGAGCGGGATCGACACCCTGATTCTGGGATGCACGCACTATCCCCTGCTGCGGCCCATTCTGGCGGACATTATGGGGGCAGGGGTCGCCTTAATCGACAGCGGGCAGGAAACCGCTTCGTTTACCAGCATGCTGCTGCAGCAGGAAGGGCTTCTCTGCGGGGAGGAGCGTGACGGCACATGTTCCTTTTTTGTCAGCGACCGGGTGGAAGGGTTTTCGCAGGCCGCCCGCCTCTTCCTGGGTGGAGAGGCAGATCCACGGGTACAGTATGTGGATTTGGATTCGTTTGGAAAAGAGACGACGGGATGTTTGGAGGAAATACCATGCCCAAAAAATTAAAGAAATGGCAGGACAGCGATATGGAACCGGAGATAAACAAGGAAATGGCAAATGAATTTGTTATTTCGATCACCAACAAACAATGCGTGGAAGGGCAGATCGAAGAATTGACCCTGGTCACTACGGGCTCGTATCTGGAGCGCGCCGGCAAGCGGTACATTGTCTACCGCGAGTACGACCAGGAAAGCGGGCGCTCCCAAACCTCCACGCTGAAAATCGACTCCACCCGCGAGAACAAAATGGTTTCCCTGATCCGCCACGGATCGGGCCGCCATACCAACCTCATTTTGGAGAGCGGGAAACGGCATCTGTGCCAATACGGCACCCCCTACGGCGATATTACCCTGGGGGTATTCACCCTGCGGGTGGACGACCAGCTCTCCAGCCAGGGTGGCAATCTGCGGGTAGAGTATACCCTGGACATCAATTCCAATTTATCCAGTACCAACTCCATTTCGATTTCCGTACGGGAAAATCTGCCGCAGGAAAGCGAAAGAGTAAATCACTTGGAAAATCAAAGTCAATCTGTTTCTTAGAGATTCAGGAAGAATAAAGGAGAACGCATCAACATGGCACACTTAGTACAGCAATCCATCGACCAACTGCGCAGCCGGATCGTGGAGGCCATGGGCAAGGCTATCGCCGCGGGGGATCTGCCCGCCGAGCCTATCCCGGATTTTACCATCGAAGTCCCTGCCGACCGGGCCCACGGCGACTTTGCCGCCAATGCCGCCATGGTATCGGCACGGGCATTCCGGCAGCCGCCCCGTAAAATTGCCGAAGCTATCGTGCGGCATCTGGATCTTTCCGGCACCTATTTCGCTTCTTCGGACATCGCCGGCCCGGGCTTCCTCAATTTTTTCCTCCAGCAGCGCTTTTATGTAGACGCACTGCGGGAGATCGAAAAACAGGACGAATCCTATGGGCGCAGCGAGTACGGCGCGGGACAGAAAATCATGGTAGAATTTGTCTCCGCCAACCCCACCGGTCCCATGCACATGGGCA
>CAJFOO010000071.1 GCA_904397205.1 uncultured Clostridia bacterium | reverse complement strand
GCCCCCCCGAAAGCCCGGCGGCGGTTTCCAGCGAATCAGACAAACGGGAAACGACGGAATCCTGGATCACCAGACGATCCACCACGATTTCGATGGTGTGTTTCTTATTTTTCTCCAGGGAAATCTCCTCGGACAAATCGTACAAAATCCCGTCGATCCGCGCCCGCACATACCCGCTTTTCCGGGCGGCTTCCAGTTCCTTCCCATGCTGCCCCTTTTTCCCGCGTACTACGGGAGCCAGTACCTGGATCCGGGTTTTGGGTTCCAGCGCCATCACCTGATCCACAATCTGATCAATCGTCTGCTGCTGGATTTCCCTCCCGCACACCGGGCAATGCGGCACCCCCACCCGTGCGTACAGCAGACGCAAATAATCATAAATTTCCGTTACCGTCCCTACGGTGGAACGAGGGTTCTTGGAGGTGGTCTTCTGATCAATGGAAATGGCCGGTGACAACCCTTCAATATCGTCCACATCCGGTTTTTCCATCTGTCCGAGGAACTGCCGCGCATAAGAGGATAGAGATTCTACATATCGCCTTTGCCCTTCCGCATAAATGGTGTCGAACGCCAGCGAGGACTTCCCCGATCCGGACAGCCCGGTGATCACCACCAGCTTATCCCGGGGGATCGTGATGTCGATATTTTTCAGATTGTGTTCCCGCGCGCCATGTACAACAATGTTTTCAAATGCCAAGCCAATTCCTCCTTATCCCTCGTTCTTTAGTTTTTGTATCTGATCCCGTAAATATGCCGCGTGTTCAAATTCAAGCAGCTTGGCGGCCGCTTTCATTTCCCGGGTAAGCTGCTCGATCCGTTGCTGTTTCTGTGCGGCGGTCAGGCGCATTGCTTCCTTCTTGCCCGTCTTTTTTCCACCAGACCTCTCTTCCCGGGTGGAAATCTCCAAAACATCCGCGACTTTTTTCAGGATCGTCTTTGGGACAATCCCATGCTTTTGATTATACGCCTGCTGCAAACTGCGGCGGCGTTCCGTCTCCCGAATAGCGGCCTCCATCGACGGCGTTACCTCATCGGCATACAGGATCACCCGCCCTTCCGCATTGCGGGCGGCGCGGCCGATGGTCTGGATGAGGGAACGTTCCGACCGCAGGAACCCTTCTTTATCCGCGTCCAGGATTGCCACGAGGGAAACTTCCGGGATGTCCAATCCTTCGCGGAGCAGGTTGATCCCCACCAGGACGTCGAATTCCCCCAGCCGCAAATCCCGGATGATCTCCATACGCTCCACCGTATCGATGTCGTGGTGCATATACCGCACCCGGATCCCTACGCCTTCCAGATACGCCGTTAAATCCTCCGCCATTTTTTTGGTGAGCGTGGTGATCAGCACTTTCTGCCCCTTTTCGGTACGCAGATGGATCTCGGAAATCAAATCGTCGATCTGTCCTTCCGTGGGCTTGACCGCAATTTCGGGATCGAGCAGCCCTGTCGGACGGATCACCTGCTCCACCACCTGCGTGGATTTTTCCTTTTCCCATTCCCCCGGCGTGGCGCTCACAAAGATAGCCCGGCCCACATGGGAATAAAATTCGTCAAAGTTCAGGGGGCGGTTATCGAACGCGGACGGCAGACGGAACCCATATTCCACCAGCGTATTTTTCCGCGCGCGGTCGCCGGCATACATCGCCCGCACCTGCGGCAGCGTGACGTGGGATTCGTCTACCAGAAGCAGGAAGTCATCCGGGAAATAATCCAGCAGGGTGCAGGGAACGCTCCCCGGCTCCCGGCCGGCCAGCACTCTCGAATAATTCTCGATCCCCTTGCACACGCCGATCTCCTGGAGCATTTCCATATCGTAGTTGGTGCGCTGGGCAATCCGCTGGGCTTCCAGCAGCTTGCCCTGTTCCTCAAAAAATTTCACCCGCCCGGCAAGCTCCTCGCGGATCTGCCCCAGGGCGCGCTGCATTTTTTCTTTGGGCACAATATAGTGGGACGCCGGATAAATCGCAACGTGCTTTAAATCGGCTTTTACCTCCCCCGTGAGCGCGTTGACCTCCCGGATGCGGTCGATCTCGTCCCCAAAAAATTCCACGCGGATGAGGTTTTCCTGGGATTGCGCGGGGAAAATTTCCACCACGTCCCCCCGCACCCGGAACTTATTGCGGGTGAAATTCACATCGTTGCGCTCATATTGGATTTCCACCAGCTTGCGCAGCAAATCCTCCCGGCTTTTTTCCATGCCCGGGCGCAGGGAAATGACCATGGTACGGTAGTCGATGGGATCGCCCAGGCTGTAGATGCACGATACGCTGGCGACAATCACCACATCCCGCCGCTCGGACAAGGCGGACGTAGCGGAATGGCGCAGTTTATCGATCTCGTCGTTGATCGCCGAATCCTTTTCAATATAGGTATCCGTTGTGGCGATATAGGCTTCCGGCTGATAGTAATCATAGTAGGAGACAAAATACTCGACTGCATTGTTCGGGAAAAATTCCCGGAACTCCGAGCAAAGCTGCGCGGCCAGGGTCTTGTTGTGGGCCAATACCAACGTGGGACAATTCACCTGTGCAATCACGTTGGCCATCGTGAATGTCTTTCCCGAACCGGTCACCCCCATTAAGGTCTGTTCGCGATCTCCCCGCCGGATACCTTCCACCAGCCTGGCAATCGCTTCCGGCTGATCCCCCGTCGGCTTGTAAGGGGCTGCCAACTGAAATTGTTCCATTTTCTTCTCCTTTCCTGCCCGAAAATCCCCTGCTGCAAAGAAAGCGGCCCCAAGCCGGCTGCTTGGCGGCAAGGGGCCGATCGAGGTCTCAGCAGATACTGCCTTCCCTTTCCTCCTGCACCTGCGGTGGGCAAGGCCCACAGCAAGATCGCGCCTGCGGCTTCCAGCCGCCCGGCCAAGCGGAAGTTTGGGGCAATGCACCCGCGTTTTTCCCTACCTGAAGTAGGCAGATCGTAGCGGGCAGTGCCCGCTTCCAGGCCGCGGCAGATTGAATCTGCACACAGCACGCGTTCGCTCGGTTCCCTCCGCTTGCCTTCCGGGGATTGCCCCCTTTTCACTCGCGTAAGCAGCCAAACTCCCGTGGAGGGTAGGCTGAACCTGTTCCCTGTCCGTGTGGTACAAACTTCCTGTTCCCAGAAAGCCGTCTCGTGGCCTTCATCCAGGCGTTGCCTGGTCTGCGGCTATTATACCACACCTTGCGGTGGGCAGATCGCGCATATAGCCGAGGGAGCTGGCTCGTCCGCCATGCCCGCGTTTTTCATTTCCTGCGGCTATTATACCACATCCGGGCAAAAAAACAACCTGGCCCGGTTAGTCGAACGCCGAGAGAATGTGTTCGAGCAGCCCCTGTTCCGCAAGGGAAAGATATTGGTTTTCCGTAATAATGAAATGATCCTCCAGCGACATATGCAGGGAAGCCAGCGCCCGGCACAATTCCCGGGTGGCCTGGATATCCCCGCGGGACGGCAGGGAATTCCCGCTCGGGTGGTTATGGGCCAGCACTACATGGGCGGCATGATACCGCACGACCAGTTCCATGATCCGCCGCACCGGAAGCGCTACGCTGTCCAGATCCCCTTCGCTCACCACGTCGCAGAACACGATCCGGTACTGGCTGTCGGTCAATGTCAGGATAACGACTTCGTTTTTCCGGCCGATAAATTTCCGGATCAGCCAGTTGCCGATGCTTTCCGTATCCTCCAGCAGGACTTCCTTGGACTGCTTATCATCCAAATACACCCGCGCCATCTCCGGGATCAGCTTGCACAGGGTCGCCACATGGCGGGTAGAGCCCAGCACCTTTTCCAGATCCTCCACCGGGGCGTCGAATACGCCCGAGAGGGAACCGAATTGTTCGATCAGCCGGTGGGCCAGAGGGTTGGTATCCTTATAGGGGACGGCAAAAAACAATAAGAGTTCCAGCACCTCATGCGGATAAAAAGGATCCAGCCCTTTTTGCAGGAATTTTTCCTTCACCCGCAGCCGGTGCCCCTTATGCGAGGCGTCATCCAGCTTTTTCTTCGAGGCGGCGGGATCCTGCGGTTTTTCCTGTTTCGCCATGGCGTTCGTTCCTTTCCAAATCCCGGCGGCAAACGCCGCGCCGGTCCCTTTATTTTGCCTGCGGACGGCTGCCGGGCTTAATGGGCGCGGGCGCGCCTGCTTTGCACAAAGGGCAATCTTCCGGTTCCCAGGATTCCACATCCAGCGAGATGACCGCATGGAACGGCACGCCAAAATCCACCTTGCCGCCTGTGCGGTCCACAATCGCGCCCACGCCCACAATCTCGCCGCCCTGCTCGCGCACAATGTTCATGACCTCCCGCACGGAACCGCCGGTGGTCACTACATCCTCGACTACCAGCACCTTCTGTCCCGGCCGGAACGCAAACCCGCGCCGCAGGGTCATCACGCCGTTTTCCCGCTCGGCAAAAAAATTCTCGCACTTGAGCCACCGGCTCACTTCATACGTCATCTGTACCGCGCCCAAAGCCGGCCCGATCACCACCTCGATCCCCTGGCCCTGGAATTCCTCCGCGAGCGCAGAGCACAGTTCCTCGCTGTACTTCGTATTGCGGAAAATCTTTGCGCATTGCAGGTATTGGTTGCTGTGCTTGCCGGAAGTCAAGCGGAAATGCCCTTCCAGCAGGACGCCGGCTTCCTTTAAAATTTCCATCACTCGTTCTTGTGTCAGCATGTACTTAAGACCCCTTTCAAAATATACGTCCCTTCCCCGGCAAAATACGGGGGGTTTTACGCTATTATATACTAATTTTTGCCGTTTGAAAAGTGGAGAAACCGAATATCCTATTGAAACTTGTCCGAAATCCCGGTATAATCTCCAAATAGGTGATGATTTTGAAAGAGATAACCATTGGCCCAAACGACGCCGGGCAGCGGCTGGATAAATTCCTCACGAAAGCCTACCCCAACCTGCCCCCGGCCATGCTGTATAAAAGCATCCGCAAAAAAGACATCAAATGCAACGGCAAGCGCTGCGAGGCTTCCACCCGCCTGGAAGAAGGCGACTGCCTGCGGCTGTACCTCAAGGACGAATTTTTCCAGCAAAAGCCGCAGGAATACGATTTCCTCAAAGCCCCTGCGTCGCTTTCCGTCCTGTACGAGGATGAAAACATCCTGCTCGTGAACAAAAAACCCGGCCTGCTGGTACATCCCGATGCTTCCTATCATTTTGATTCCCTCATCGCGCGCATCCAGCGGTACCTGTACGAAAAACAGGAATATACCCCGCAGGACGAGTATTCCTTTGCCCCCGCGCTGGTCAACCGCATCGACCGCAACACCGGCGGGATTGTGATCGCCGCCAAAACCGCCGAAGCCCTGCGCATCCTCAATTTGAAAATGCGGGCGCGCGAGGTGGAAAAACGCTACCTGTGCATTGTGCATGGGACCATGCCCCACAAAGAGGATACCCTCACCGGCTACCTCGAAAAAAACGAAGCCAAAAACCGGGTGTACATCTCCAGACGGCCCCTGCCGGACGGGAAAACGATCCGCACCCGCTACCGCGTCCTGGAAGAACACGCCGGCTACAGCCTGCTGGAAGTCGATCTGCTCACCGGGCGCACCCATCAGATCCGCGCGCACCTGGCTTCCATCGGCCATCCCCTCGCGGGCGACGGCAAATACGGCACCAATGCCCAGAATAAACCGACCGGCTTCCCGTACCAGGCGCTGTATTCCTACTTCCTGGCCTTCCGCTTCCAGACCCCCGGCGAATCCCTCCAGTACCTCGACGGCAAATCCTGGCAGGTCCCGAAAGAATCCATCTGGTTCTGGAAGGAATTCCACCGCCTGCCGCCTGCATCCACCCCCTAGCATTCCCCCGGTTTTTCTGCTATACTGAACCCATAGGGAAAACACGATAGAACGGAGGGAAACGATGGACGGGATCATTCTGTATCAATCCAAATATGGGGCCACAAAGAAATACGCCGGCTGGCTGGCGGAGGAGACGGGGTTCCCCTGTGTGGAAACCAAAAAGGCAGACATCGGCGACGTGCAGAACTATGACGCCATCCTGCTCGGCGGCGGGATTTATGCGTCGGGGATTGCCGGGCTTTCCTTTTTGAAAAAGCACATCGGCCGCCTGCGGGGGAAACGGATCCTGGTGTTCTGCGTGGGCGCTTCCCCCTATGAAGAACAAACGTTCCAAGCCATCGTCCGCCATAACCTGAAAGGGGACTTAGCGGGCCTTCCCTGCTTTTACTGCCGGGGCGCGTGGGATTTGGACGCGATGCACCTGGTAGATAAAAACCTGTGCAGGATACTGCAAAAGGCCGTCGCCAAGAAGGACCCGGCAGAATATGCGGCTTGGGAAAAGGCCCTGATGGCCGCCGGGGAAGAAGCCTGCGACTGGACGGACAAAGCGTATCTCGAACCCATTTTGGCGGCGCTGCGGCAATAATAGCCCCAAAGCAAACAACAACAAAAGCCAAGGCAAAAAACTGCCTTGGCTTTCTTTTATGACGCGCGCCGTATCCGGCCGGCGTTTTTCCCTTGGTTAAATGTTATCGTTGCGCAGGGCTTCGAGGATATTTTCCTTCTTGATCTTCGAGCTGGAGTACAGCATCGATATCGCTACAATCAGGAAGATAGCCACTACCCCGCAGATTAAGTGTACCCATGGCACAAAGAACGCCACCTGTACGTTTTGCATCAGCACGCCCCAGAACAGGAGCATCACAAGGAAGGCCAAAGGCACCCCGTACAGCACCGCCTTGAAGCCATAAAACAGGCTTTCAAACCGGATCATCTTGGCAAAGCTCTTGGGCGACATGCCCACGGAACGCAGCATGGCGAATTCCTTGCGTCGCAGGGCGATGCTGGTGGAGAGCGTGTTGAAAATATTGGCGATACCCACGAGCGAAATCAGCGCGATGAACCCATAGCAGAAGATATTGAAAATGAGCAGGGTCTGCTGGATTTTCTCTTTGTTCTGCGCGATGTCGTTTGCGGAGTAGTCCAGGACATCCACACCGTACTCGCTTACCCCCTGCTTCTGCATCTCGCTGAAGAGGGATTCAAATGCCTGCGTGGTTGCCCGGTGGTCGGAGGAGGTCACCCCTACGTCCAGGCGGGGGCTGCTTTGGAACTGCGGCGCCAGGGACTCGTACACGTCCATGGACACCACGGCCTGGAGCGTCTGGGCCGTATACACATGGTTGCTCAGCCCGGCCGGTACCCCATTCGTATATCCGGCAATTTCCAGGCTGGCCTTCTTCACGGGCGAAGACTCCTCCCCGGCTTCTTCATTGACCGTCACAACCGTCTGCCCGTCCTCTTCCTGTACCACAACGGTCTCTTCTCCCGAAGACGGGGCGCTTTCCGGGATCTGGGTGTCCCACAAATCCACCGATTCCCCTGGCTGGGCATTCAGGTAAGAAATATCCTTATACATATGGGTATAGCTGACGTTCCCGTTTGCATCGTGTACCGGGCGCGAATATTCCAGCGTCCCGGTGTTCACAAACAGGGCGCGGGGGTTTTCCGGATCGGTCAGGAGGCTGACGTCCACCCCGGCATCCCGGGCAATCGAGGCCAAGTCTTCGTCCGGCACCGCCACCACCTGGATCTCCATGGGGTTGTTTTCATCCATCTCCAGCTCCATGTCGGCATAATACTGCTTCACATCGTCGGAGATCATGCTTTCCGGCAGCTCCAGGCCGCTGACAAAATGGAACAGCCCCACACGCAGCTCCGTCACATGTTCTTCCTGCAGCATCCGATCCAGCAGCAGTTCGAGCTGATCCACCTTTT
>CAJFOO010000070.1 GCA_904397205.1 uncultured Clostridia bacterium | reverse complement strand
GTAATGAGTATATATCCATACGAAATCAATTTGGCGGGAAGTACCTGAAAATTCAAAACCCGCAGTGGAAAGACACCTTGGAAATGATTCTCGAAAACTAATAAAAAGAACCCGTCCCAAAGACTCCTTGTATTGTCTCTGGAACGGGTTCTTTTTATTCAGCACGGGGGATGATCGTCCTTCTGTTCCGCTACGCTGTCCTCCGCCTTGGCGGCAGGAGACGCCGGCTTACCGTCTTCCCCGGGCTTTATATCATACACCTTCGGGATGTACGGCTCGTCGTCTTTGGTCAATCCATAATAATCTGCCATCCAGTCGTTTTCCAGCTTTTTGGTGGAAGGCTCTTCCCATTTTCCCGGATGCCAGGCAATGGCTTGGCGTGCTTTTTCCTCCTCCTCCAGATCCTCGGCAGTTTTTGGGAACCGCAGCAGGCGGCGCAGGGCTTTCAAAAACGCGGCCAGCCGGTTTTTTTTGCGTTTCTTTTTCTTTTTTTTCTTGGGCTTGGAAAATTTATAGATCGCCGGGGTTTCAGGAATATCCACAATTTCTTCGCGCAGGGGATCCTCCTCCGGCTCTTCCCATTTGTGTACTTTGCGCGGCGGCTTCTGTACCGGCGGCGCAGGAGCTGCCTTTTCTTCCTCCTCGGGTTCCTCCGGGGGGGCTTCTTCTGCCGGTTCGGGTTCCTCCTCCGGCGAAGGGGGCTGCTCTGGGATTTCCTCCGGCTCCGACACATCCGGAATCTTCCGCAGCCCTGCCAGGTATGCCGCACCGTAGGCAGCAATACACACTGCCGCAATACTGAATGTCAGGCCCAGTGAGCTGGTAGTGACCCATCCTTCCATCTGGAAAAACAGGTTCGGCAAGGCTGTAACTCCCACAAACAGCATGGCGGAAAAACCAAACGCATACACGCCCTTGCCGCTGCGGACAATCTGCTGCTTGGCGGCCAGCTTGGCCTGGGCAAACACGAACAGCAGCAGGAACATGATAGCCAGCATATCGCAGATATTTTCCGACAAATTGACGTACGAGGTGTAATTGATGATGGATGACACCAGCGTACAGCAAAGCCAAATCGACGGGAACAGCGAGAATACCGGATGGGCGGCAAACAGATTGCGGCCCAAAAAATGCCCCGCCGCCTGGATCAGCCACACAATCCCTGCAACTACACCCAAGAATCCGAGCAGGATGGATAAGTATTCCTGTCCGCTGGAAAACTGGCTGGCCAGTTCCGCGGAAATCTCTGAAAGATCCGAACCGTCCGATCCGCCGGAATACACAATCTGCAAGATGGAATGGACAATCACCGCTATCGCTGCGAGGATTGCCATCGCGCCGGCCGGGATATTTTTCACAGGGGTATAGCGTTTGGGGGAATGTTTATCCAAGTGGCACATAGTAATGATAGTAGCGGCGCTGCATAGGACAAAGAGCGTCAGGATAATGGCGGTCACTCCGTGATCCAAGAAAAACCCCCTGTGGTCCACCAAAAAAGCAATCTGGCAGATACGCAGGGGAATTGCTATCAACAGGGATCCCAGGAATACCCACCACGCATAGGCAATCTTCACGGTATCCTCCTCCCTATTTCCTTTCCTCCAGCGGTACATACGGCTGGGCTTGCGCAATCGATCGGTAAGCCGGACGGATAATCCGCCCGCCGGTCATCCCTTCCTCCATCCGATGGGCACACCAGCCCGCAATGCGGGAAACCGCAAACAGAGGGGTATACAAATCGGGTACAATCCCCAGCATGGAATACAAAAAGCCGGAATAAAAATCCACATTGGCGCAGATCCATTTTTCCTGCCCTTTTACCCGGTAAAAAATTTCGGGAGCAAGCCGTTCCACCCGCTCGAACAAATCGAGTTTTTGGAGCCATTCCTCCCCCTTTTCGCGCGCCAGCTTCTGTGCCTGTTCCTTGAGCAGGACTGCCCGGGGATCCGACAGGGTATAAACCGCATGTCCCATCCCATAAATCAGGCCGGAACGGTCCCCCGCTTCTTTGCGCAGCACGCGCTCCAAATACGCACCGACTTCCTCATCGCTCGACCAATGCGGTACCTGGGCCATCAGATCTTCCATCATTTCGGTGACTTTCCGGTTGGCCCCGCCATGCCGCGGGCCCTTGAGCGACCCCATCGCTCCCGCTACCGCAGAATAAATATCCGTTCCCGAAGAAGAAAGGACCCGGCAGGTAAAGGTGGAATTGTTGCCGCCGCCGTGCTCCGCATGGAGAATCAGGCAAATATCCAGCGCCTGGGCTTCCACCTGTGTAAACTGCCGATCCGGCCGGATAGCATACAGGATCGCTTCCGCCGTGGAATGACCGGGATCCAGCGGATGGAAAAACATGCTTTCCTTATCATAATGGCGGCGTTTGACCTGATAAGACCCTGTCATGATGGTAGGCATCCGGGCGATCAGGCGGATCGATTGGCGGACATTATTTTCCAGCGACCCATCTTCCGGATCCGCATCGTAGGAATATAGCGCCAGAATCGACCGGGCCATTTTATTCATCAGGTTCGGGGAAGGCGCTTTGATGATCATCTCTTCCGTAAAATAGGGCGGCAGTTCCCGGTTTTCCGCAATCACCTGGGAGAAATTCTCCAGTTGGCTGCGGCTGGGCAGCCTGCCAAACAGCAGCAGCCACACAGTTTCTTCAAAGCCAAACCGGTTATCCTTCGCACAGCCGGCGACAAGATCCGTCACGGGGATTCCCCGGTAGGTCAGCCGGCCTTG
>CAJFOO010000069.1 GCA_904397205.1 uncultured Clostridia bacterium | reverse complement strand
TAAATGAGGGCTTATGAGGATAGTCTTTATTTCTTTTAAATTAGTAAACGTGTTACTAATGAACCAGCCCTATTTTTTAATCATATAATAATGCAGCATGTTTTTCAAGTAAAGATTGGAAGATTTCAATTTTTTTGTAAGAAGAGTAGAAAAAAGAGGGGAGTTCTTGTAGTATACTACAAAACATTTAAAACCAACAGTAAAGTTTGTTATATTTTCAGATGAAAGTAATAAGAAATATTTCCTCCCCACAAAAAACAAGAGGCGGCAGCAGAAAATTTGCCGTCGCCATGTTGCATAGATGTATATTTTGGCGGTTAAATAATCCCTTGCGCCAGCATTGCATCCGCTACTCTTTCAAAACCGGCAATGTTTGCACCAGCAAACAGATCGTAACCTAATCCATACCGCTGGGCAGCATCGCAGGCTTGCTTATGAATGTTCACCATAATATCTTGCAGTTTGGTATCCACTTCTTCCGCAGACCAGCCATACCGCATACTGTTCTGGCTCATTTCCAATGCAGAAACAGCCACACCACCTGCATTTACGGCCTTGCTTGGCGCCAATATCAATTTCTTTTCCTTTAAGTATTCGAGTGCTTCGTTGGTTGTCGGCATATTGGAAACCTCGATGTAGTACTTCACACCGTTTTTGACAATTTGTTTTGCATCCTCCAAAGTCACTTCGTTTTGGGTCGCACAAGGCATAATGATATCCACCTTTTGCTCCCAAGGTTTCTTTCCTTCAAAGAACTGCACACCAAACTTATCGGCATAGTCTTTGACATTATCCCGCCCAGAAGCACGCATCTCCAGCAGATAATCCACTTTTTCTCCAGTTACCCCATCGGGATCGTATACATATCCGTTAGGACCAGATACCGTTACTACCTTCGCGCCCAATTCTTCCATTTTGGAAGCCGTGCCCCAAGCCACGTTTCCAAAGCCGGAAACGGCTACGGTTTTTCCTTCCAGGCTTTCCCCGCAATGTTCCAATACTTCTTTTGCAAAATATACTGCGCCAAACCCTGTTGCTTCGGGACGGATCAGGCTTCCGCCATAAGACATCCCCTTGCCTGTAAGCACGCCGTTTTCATAAGCATTGCGGATCTTCTTATATTGCCCGAATAAATACCCGATTTCCCGCGCGCCTACCCCAATATCCCCGGCCGGGACGTCTACATTGGGACCAATATGCCGATACAGCTCGGTCATAAAGCTCTGGCAAAACGCCATAACCTCCCGATCGGACTTCCCGCGCGGGTCGAAGTCTGCGCCGCCCTTACCGCCGCCAATGGGCAGCCCCGTCAAAGCATTTTTGAAAATCTGCTCAAAACCTAAAAAATTCACAATACTTAAATTCACGGTAGGGTGGAAGCGCAGGCCGCCTTTATAAGGTCCGATCGCACTGTTGAACTGGATGCGGAACCCGCGGTTCACCTGTACCTTCCCGGCATCGTCTATCCACGGCACACGGAAGATAATCTGGCGCTCCGGCTCGGTGATGCGCTCTAAAATCCCGGCTTTTTCATACTGCGGGTTTCTTTCGATAACGGATTCCAGAGAAGTCAAAATCTCCTGTACGGCCTGTTGGAATTCCGGCTGCCCGGGATTTTTTTCCATGACTTTTTCCAGTTGTTCTTTCACATACGACATGATCAAATTCCTCCTGTTTTTTAGAAATAAAAGTATTGTGTTTTCCCATCGCACACCATCTATGACGGTGTTTTTTCCTTTACCATTTTAGCATATTGCATTTTTCATTGCAAGATAAATCTGTTTATCTTTGGAAGAAAAACGCAATTTTTTTCTCTTTAAATTTCATTTTAGATTAAAAGCAAATGAAATATGGGAACCTTATGCAAGAAATGCACCTTTGTGTTGCAAATAAAAGTCAACGGATCGAAATTCGGTTTTTATAAGAAAAACTATCTTATATGCAATTCATGGTCAAATTTGTTTAAGATTTGAGAAAAAACCGGAGAAAAACACGAAAATATAGCGGGAAGTAGAAAAAACCCTTGTGAAAATTTTTACTTTTTTCTACCTAGACGTACTTTTTGAATCGTGATATAATAAAGTTGAATTTTTTCGCGGGAATTTGCCATGTCTCCGCGAGAAACAGGGAACAAAGACATAAAAACCATATGGGGCTGCCCATGGGTTTTAAGGAACAATGTGTTTTAGGAAGGTGAGTGTTTTTGAATTCTCCCATGCAAGCAGATTTTAACCAAGAAGACCAAGGACTCCATGAAGAATGCGGGGTGTTCGGCGTATATTCCCAAGACGGTGCGCTGGATCCTGCCTATTCCTGCTATAACGCTTTGCTGGCAATCCAGCACCGCGGGCAGGAAAGCTGCGGAATTGCTGTAAACAACAATGGCCTGATTTCTTATCATAAGGATATGGGACTGGTGTCGGAGGTATTTCGTCCAAGGATGCTCGAGAGTCTCAAAGGGCAGATCGGTATTGGACATGTACGGTATTCCAATGAAAAAGACAATGTAAGAGAAAATGCACAGCCTTTAATGATGCGATATGTAAAAGGGGCTTTGGCTTTATCTTACAACGGCACCTTGACCAATGCTCACGAATTAAAACATGAATTGCAGCGCCGGGGATCGATCTTTCAAACCACCATGGATCCGGAAATCATTTCGTATCTTATCGCCCGGGAAAGACGAAAAACCCCTTCTATTGAAGAAGCCGTTCTGCAGGTGATGCCACAGTTGCGCGGGGCATATTCCATGCTCATCATGAGCCCGCAAAAACTCATTGCCGTACGGGATCCGCATGGATTCCGTCCGCTTTGTATCGGAAAGGTAGAGCAAAGCTATGTGGTTGCTTCCGAAAGCTGTGCTCTTGATGCGGTCGGTGCCGATTTCGTCCGCGATATCGAACCGGGCGAAGTGGTTGTTTTCGACCGCAACGGCCTGCGCAGTCTGAAAGCAGACACAAAAGTGCAAAAATCCTCGTGCATTTTCGAATATATTTACTTTGCCCGTACCGACAGCGTAATTGACGGGGTCAGCGTCTATGCGGCGCGCAAAGAATCCGGCCGTCTGTTAGCCCGCCAGCATCCGGTAGAAGCAGACATGGTCATTGGCGTCCCGGAATCCGGGATTGATGCGGCAATTGGTTTCAGTGAAGAATCCGGTATCCCCTATGAAAAAGGGATTGTAAAAAACGGCTATATCGGACGCACATTTATCAAACCGACCCAATCCGAACGGGAACGCAGCGTACGCATTAAACTCAATGCATTGTCCCATGCTGTAAAGGGGAAACGAGTGGTTTTGCTGGATGATTCCATTGTCCGGGGAACCACTTCTGCGCGTATTGTCAAGATGCTCAAAGACGCCGGCGCAGCAGAGGTCCACCTGCGGATCAGTTCACCTCCGTTCTTATGGCCCTGCTATTACGGCACTGACATCCCCTCCAGGGATAATCTCGTGGCCTGCAAACACACCATCGAAGAAATTGCGGGAATAACCGGCGCGGATTCTCTTGGCTTTTTGGAATTGGACAGCCTCAAGGATATCATACACTCCGATGGGACAGGCTTTTGCGACGCTTGTTTTTCCGGGAATTACCCTGCGGAGATCCCGGAGCATTTGCTTACGGGACAAAGCGATCGGTATTGCCAGCCTCTGGAACATTTATAATTAAAGGATGGGGAAACATTTGAGAGACGTATACGAATCCCCGCTCTCTGCAAGATATGCGGGAAAAGAGATGCAGTTCCTGTTTTCACCGGATAAAAAGTTCCGCACCTGGCGGAAGCTATGGATTGCTTTGGCGGAAGCAGAACGGGAATTAGGCTTGCCCATCACGCAGGAACAGATTGATGAAATGAAGCAATTTGCCGATGATATCAATTATGAAGTAGCCGAGGCACAGGAAAAAATCGTCCGCCATGATGTTATGTCGCATGTCTATGCATTTGGGCAGCAGTGCCCCAAAGCACGGCCCATTATCCACTTGGGAGCCACTTCATGTTATGTGGGCGATAATACCGACATTATCATTATGACGGAAGCTCTGCATCTGGTACGGCAAAAGCTGGTGCAGATTATCACCGTATTGTCCCGTTTTGCCATGCAGTATAAGGATCTGCCTACCTTGGGGTTTACCCATTTCCAACCGGCCCAACCCACCACCGTGGGGAAACGGGCGACGCTTTGGATCCAGGATTTGCTGATGGACATCGAAGATATTACGCATCAGATCAGCAAAGCCAAACTGCTGGGACAAAAAGGCACGACAGGGACGCAGGCAAGCTTTCTGGAACTGTTTGAGGGAGACCAGGAAAAATGCAAGCAGCTCGACCAGAAAATTGCGGAGAAGATGGGATATTCTTCCTGTTTTGCTGTATCGGGACAGACATATCCCCGAAAACTGGACAGTCAAATTCTAAATCTTCTCAGTGGAGTGGCACAGAGCGCTTCCAAATTTGCCAACGACATCCGTTTGCTGCAGCATTTAAAGGAAATAGAGGAGCCGTTTGAAAAACAGCAGATCGGATCTTCTGCCATGGCCTATAAGAGAAACCCCATGCGTACGGAACGGATTACCGCTTTAGCCCGATATGTTATGGTAGACAGCCTGAATCCCGCGATAACCGCTGCTACCCAATGGTTTGAACGTACATTGGATGATTCCGCAAACCGTCGGTTAAGCATTCCGGAAGCTTTCCTCGCGGTAGACGGTATGTTAAATCTGTATGAAAATGTGGCCAGTGGACTAGTTGTATATCCAAAAGTCATTTTGCAGCACCTAATCAAAGAATTGCCGTTTATGGCGACGGAAAATATTCTGATGGACGCAGTAAAACATCGCGGAGGCGATCGCCAACAGCTTCATGAACGCATCCGGGTGCATTCCATGGAAGCAGGGAAGGTCATAAAAGAAGAGGGTGGAGAAAACGACCTGCTGCAGCGGATTGCACAGGATTCTGCCTTTGGAGCAACGTGGGAAAAATTACAGGATCTCCTTCAGCCTGAAAACTATGTGGGCCGGGCCCCCCAGCAAACGGAAGAGTTTATCCGTGATTTTGTCCGTCCTGTGTGTGAACAGTATCCGGTTTCTGAAAAAAGCGGCCAAATTTATTTGTAAATCCATTTTTTTCATGGTATAATAAGCGCGGCGCCCAAACCGGGTGTATAGACTAACAGCATAAAAATTGGTGGTAAAAATATAGCCGCACACCAATCAGCTTGTTTTGCCGGGCGGCACGGCAGGGAGTGAAAAACCTATGGTAAAAGCAATTGTAGGTGCCAACTGGGGCGATGAAGGAAAAGGGAAAATTACCGACGTCATGGCTGCCCAATCGGATATTGTTATTCGTTTCCAGGGCGGCAGCAATGCGGGCCACACCATTGTCAACAGTTATGGGAAATTTGCACTGCATCAATTGCCGTCTGGTATTTTTTACCATCATGTTACCAATATTATCGGCAACGGTGTTGCGTTAAGCGTGGAAAATTTTATCACGGAATTGGAATCTTTAAAGGAGCGTGGAGTTCCAGCTCCAAAAATTTTTGTTTCCGATCGGGCACAAATCGTGATGCCGTATCATATTGCCCTGGACTCGATGGAAGAAGCCCGCCTTTCCGATAAATCCTTTGGATCCACAAAATCCGGGATTGCCCCTTTCTATTCGGATAAATATGCGAAGAACGGATTCCAGGTCAGTGAATTATGGGAAGAACCCTCTCTTTTGAAGGAACGGATAGCCAGGATCCTGGACGTAAAAAACGTCTTATACAAATATCTCTACCATCAACCGGAATTGACGGTAGAGCAGGTATTTGATCAGCTGATGAAATATAAAGAGATACTTACCCCATATGTGACGGATACCTTCGCTTATTTACAAAAGGCATTGCAGGAAGGGAAAAACATCCTTCTGGAAGGGCAGCTTGGGGCGCTCAAAGATCCCGATTTCGGTATTTATCCTATGGTCACTTCTTCTTCGACTCTGGCAGGATATGGAACCGTAGGGGCTGGTATTCCTCCATATGCCATTGAAGAAATTATCGCGGTAGTCAAGGCTTATTCGAGTTCCGTGGGATCGGGAGAATTTGTAAGCGAAATCTTTGGCGAGGAAGCCGATGAGCTGCGCCGCAGAGGCGGAGACGGCGGGGAATATGGCGCCACAACAGGACGGCCCCGCCGGATGGGATGGCTGGATTTGGTTGCTTCCCGCTATGGCTGTCAAGCGCAGGGGGCAACTTGCGTCGCTTTTTCTGTCTTGGATGTTTTGGGTTATCTGGACGAAATTCCTGTTTGCGTTGCCTATGAACTGGATGGCAAACAGATTGAGCATTTCCCCTCCACTTCACAATTAAAACGCTGCAAGCCAGTCCTGAAAACCCTGCCGGGATGGAAATGCGATATTCGAGGGATTAAAAAATATGAAGATCTGCCGGAAAACTGCCGCAAATATGTGGAATTTGCAGAAAAAGAAATTGGCGTACGCATCGGCATTGTATCCAACGGTCCCTCCAGAGAAGATATCATTTATCGCTGATGGGGAATATTTTTCCAGATGCTCGGATTATTTATGTAGTATAAATCTATGTCAATATTTCCAGTAGTAATATTGGCATTTCTGAATTTATT
>CAJFOO010000068.1 GCA_904397205.1 uncultured Clostridia bacterium | reverse complement strand
GTCCCGGAATACACCAGACATTGCTGGCATTTATATGTCCTGCGTCTGGTACCGGAACGCCTCGCAATCGATCGGGATCAATTCCTCGAAGAACTCCAGGCGCGCAATGTGGGCGTGAGCGTACACTTTATCCCCGTGCACCTGATGAGCGCCTACCAGAAACGGCTCGGCTGCCGTGAAGGCGATTTCCCCCAGGCGGAAAAGCATTTTGACCGCATCCTGTCCCTCCCGCTCTATCCCACGATGCGCGACGAGGACACGGAGTATGTGATTGCCGCCGTGCGGGATATTATTGAAAAATACCAAAAATAACCAGGGAATTTACAGTTTTTGACAAAAATCCAGTACAGGTCTTGTATTGGATTTTTTTTGGTGTATAATGGAGATATTGGTAAGAAATGGGAATTTATCCTCCAGGGAAAAACAGGCGGACGCTGCACACGGACAGGATGTAACCGGTCATGTCCGCCGCCAGGGCCGCCGGTACCGTATGCCGGGTTTTTTTGATGCCTACCGACCCAAAATAGACCGCGATGGCATAAAATGTCGTTTCGGTCGATCCCATAATTACCGATGCCACCCGGCCGATAAAGCTGTCCGGGCCGTACTCCCCAAACACCTGGGTGAGCATGGCCGTGGATCCGCTGCCGGAAATGGGACGCAGCAGGGACAGCGGCACTACCTCCGCCGGGAACCCCAGCGCCTTTGTGACAGGAGAAAGAAAGGAAGTCAAAAGATCGAGCGCACCCGACGCATTCAGCATGGTGACCGCCAGGATCAGCCCCACCAGAGAGGGCAGGATGGAAACCGAGGAGGAAATCCCCTCCCTGGCCCCGGCCAGGAACGTATCAAATACCGGTACCCGCCGGAGAATCCCGAAGCCAAGCAGAAACACAATCGCCACCGGGACAACATAGGCGCTGAACGTATGCAGGTTCATACCTTCCCCTCCCTTTTGTGTTTCCTGCCCTGCAGCAGCTTGGCAAATACTATCCCGACCACCAGGGAGCCCACGGAAGCCAGCCACACGGCCGGCAAAATATCGAACGGGGCGGCCGACCCATACTGGGCGCGCAGCGTCCCCATAAAGGTGGGGATGAGCTGGATGGAAGCCGTGTTCAGCACCACAAACATCGCCATGCTGTTGTTTGCCGTCGTGCTCAGCCGGTCAGGGCGCGCGTTCTGCATCTCCCGCATGGCGGCCAGGCCCAAAGGCGTGGCCGCATTGCCAAGCCCCAGGAAATTTGCCGTCAGGTTCATGCAAATCGCCCGGGCTGCCGGGCTGTCCTGGGCATAATCCGGGAACAACCGGCGCAGCAGCGGGGAAAGCAATCGCGCCAGGAACGCGGTCAGCCCGCCTTCTTCTGCAATTTTCATCAGCCCGGTCCAAACGCACATCATGCCCAGGGTCGAAATCACCAGGGTCACGGCATTCTCGGCCCCGTCCAGCACGGCCTGGGAAAGTTCCGGCATCCGGCCGGTACAGATAGCACAGACAAAACTTACCCCGATAAGCCCTGCCCAAATCCAATTCATCATCCTGCAACACTCCTATTTTCCCAAACAAACCCGTTTCCTTCTTCCTCTTTGCACAAAGGGGTTGGCCATGGGTCTTATTTATGCATATGTGCCGGGGCCAAGCAATATGAACGGCTTGTTCGTTTACCAAAAAATGTGAAAATTTCCTTTTTTTTACAGGAAAATGTTGACAAATGACGAAGAACCCAGTATAATGTGAACACAAATCTCAATACGGGAGAAATTTTTTGAAACACATGATGGAGAAGAGGTTATTATGAAATCTACAGGTATTGTAAGACGAGTGGATGAATTGGGACGTATTGTTCTCCCAAAAGAACTGCGCCGGATTCTGAATATTGACAAGCGGGATCCCTTGGAGATCTTCGTGGACAATTCTTCGATCATCCTGCAAAAATATGAACCGTCCTGCCTATTCTGCGACAGTGCCGAAAATATCGTACGCTTTAAAGGGAAAAATATCTGCACCCATTGCCTCGAGCAACTCAAAAAAGGCAAGCTGGACACCGATCCCAATCCGTAAATAAATCAAAAAGCCATGCATTAGAATTCTCCTTCTGCATGGCTTTTTCCTTTTTATCCCTGCGTCAGCATCCGGTACATCGCTTCCAGACAGATCTGCGCATGGAGCAAAAACCGCTTCCAGTCAATATGCTCGTTGGAATTGTGCATCCGGCGGTCCGGTTCGTCGGGGAACACCGGCCCAAACGCTACCCCACGCCCCTTTACGGCACGGGCATAGGTGCCGCCCCCGGTCGCATACAGCGAAGGGCGTTCCCCCATAACTGCCGCATACGCTTCCTGCAGCACGGAAATCAGCCGGGATTCTTCCGGCAGGTACAAAGGCGGGTTATAATTGCCCACGGAAAACAAGACACCCTCCTGTTCTGCCTGTTCCGTAATGGCCTGGATAATGGCTTCCCCCTGCGATGTGACCGGGAAACGGATATCGATCTGTGCGGCGGCCTGCCCGTCACGGATCTGCACCGTACCCAGGTTCAATGTCAGCGGGCCGGACGGCTTATCCGCCTGGGCAATCCCCAATGCCGCCCCGTCAAAGGCCGTACCGATCTTCTTGTGCAAAAATACCGGCAATCTACCCAGCCGCTCCGGGGCAATATGCCGGCACAGGAAGTCCAACAGGTACGCCGCCGCGTTGACTCCCTCTTCCGGGCACATCGCATGTGCCGCTACCCCTTTGCACACCAAAGCCCAGCCGCCCTCCTGCTTCTCCAGAGAGAACGAAGCAGGCCCTCCGGAAGGCAGGGCGGATTGCAGCTGGCCGGCTTCCTCGTCCGTACAGCCCAGCTCGGCGACCGCCCGCTCCGGGACGGCATTGACCACGCTGCCCGCGGAAAACGACCGCAGGAACCCGCCGGAAGCGGCACAGGACAACCGGGCCTGCAGGATCCCTTTTTCGCGGTTACAGATCCCGTATTCGGCGTCGGGGGTGAACGCCAGGTCCGGCAACGGCTCCTTGGCAAAATACTGCTCCAGATCGTCCATGCCCACTTCTTCCCCCGCGCCAAAAATCACCCGAAGCCGGCGTTTCCCGATCACCTGCTGATCTTTCAGGGCTTTCAGGCAGTACAGCGCGACGACCGCCGCCCCTTTGTCGTCTGCCATCCCGCGGCCAAACAGGAGATCCCCCTGCCGGGCCAGGGCAAACGGATCGGTATCCCATCCACGCCCGGGGGGAACCACATCTACATGGGCCAGTACAGCGGCGATTTCTTCCCCTTGCCCATACTCGGCATGGCCGGCGTAATTGCCCACATTCACGACGGAAAACCCCATCCCGCGGGCTTTTTCCAATATATATTGCAGCGCCTCGGCAGAGGGCTTGCCATAGGGCATGCCTTCCTCGGGGCGGCCGCAAACCGACGGGATCGCAATCAGGCCTGCCAGCGTTTCCAGCATTTCATCCGCATATTCCAGGATTTTTTCCCCAATTTTCATGTTGCTTCCTCCTTATACCCTTCCGGGTTTTTCTGCTGCCAGCGCCAAGCGTCCCGGCACATGGTTTCCAGGTCAAACTGCGCTTTCCATCCCAGCTCCCGCTGCGCTTTTGCCGGGTCGCCGTAATAGCTGGCAATATCCCCCGGCCGGCGTTCCATCATGCGGTAGGGCAGCGGACGGCCCACCGCTTTTTCATATGCGTGCAGGACGTCCAGCACAGAGTATCCCACGCCCGTACCTAAATTATAAATTTGCAGGCCTCGGTGATCCTTCCAGGAATCCAGTGCCGCCACATGCCCTGCGGCCAAGTCCATCACATGGATGTAATCGCGTACCCCTGTGCCGTCGGGCGTATCGTAATCTCCCCCGAATACCCGCAGAAATTCCCGCCGGCCGATCGCCACCTGCGAAAGATACGGCATCAGGTTATTGGGGATCCCGGTGGGATCCTCCCCGATTTCCCCGCTCGGATGCGCTCCTACCGGATTGAAATACCGCAGGATAACCGGACAGAAATCGGGATCGGCCTGTGCCATATCCATCAGGATCTTTTCGCCCATCTGTTTTGTGGTCCCGTAAGGGCTGGTGGGATGGAACGGGAAATCTTCCCGCATGGGGACGCTGTCCGGCTGGCCGTACACCGTTGCCGACGAACTGAATACAAACTGTTTGACTCCAAATTCCTCCATAATTTGCAGGACGGACATTAAAGAATCCAGATTGTTCTCATAATACTTGAGGGGGAATCCCACCGATTCCCCCACGGCTTTGTATCCGGCAAAATGAATGACGCTTTCGATCCCCTCCCGGGAAAATATCCGGCGCAGAGCGTCCCTGTCACGCACATCGATCGCAAAAAAGGCAATCGGTTTTCCGGTCAGCATCTCTACCCGGCGCAGCACTTCCTGCTTGCTGTTGGAAAGGTTATCCACCACGGCAACCGTATGGCCTTTTTCCAATAATTGTACACAGGTGTGGCTTCCAATATAACCAGCCCCGCCGGTGACCAAAACTTTCATGTATAATCCCTTCTTCTGTCTTTTTTCTAACTCCCTGCCTGTGCCTTCCAAAAACTCCTGCGTATATTTTCTCCCTTTTCGCTCACACTGGAAGTATCTGAATGGAATGGGAGGATTCTAATATGAAACGGGAGGTTTCCCTATTTTTAACGGGCGGCACATTGTATCCCCTTTTAGAAATCCTGTGGCGGGGCCGGACGCATCCTTCGATGTCCGTCACCGGCGGCGCCTGCCTGTGCCTGATTGACAAGGTCTGCAACCGGCGTATGGAAAACCAATCCCTTTCGCGCCGGTGCCTGGCCGGTTCGGGCATCATCACCGGGGTGGAATTCGGGGTAGGGCTGCTGGTGAATGTAATCGGCAAACGCAAGGTATGGGATTACTCGCATGTCCCTTTTAACCTGTTTGGACAAGTCTGCCTGCCCTATACCATCCTGTGGTATTTTTTAACCATCCCCGCCATGCAGCTGTGCCGGCTGTCCCGGACGGCATAAAGAAAACCGGTTTCCCCGGTTTTTTTTTATTTTGCAGAAGGCTGCCTTTCCCTTCGGCGCTGCTCCAAAAAATCCTGGAGGATCACCACAGCGGCGACCGCATCCACCACCGCTTTGCGTTTTTTCCCCCTAGTATTGGTCTGGTTCAGATGATGGTGCGCCGTGATAGTCGTCCCCCGCTCGTCCCGCAGCGAAACCGGAAGCCCGGTTTCTTCCTCCAGCCGCTTGGCAAACAGCCGGGCATTTTGCGCGCTTTCCCCTTCGCTGCCGTCCATGTTCCGGGGAAGCCCCACCACCAGATGCCCCGCTTCCTGCTCCCGGGCGATCCGGGCCACCGTCTGCACCAGGCGATCCCCGTTGCGCTCCTCTACCACCTGCAAAGGGGAGGCCAGATATTCCTGCGGATCGCAGACGGCCAGCCCGGTGCGGACTTTCCCCAAATCTACGGCTATAATTTTCATACTTCCTCCTTAAAACAGAGCTTATCCCGGTTTTCCGGCCGCCACCAGGCCTGTTTGGAAAAGGTGGACGTTTCCTCGTCCAGATGGGAAGCATCGTTGGCATAGAGAACCCGGGGCCGGAGCTGCCCGTCCAATTCCAGCAGCGTCAAGCCGGTATTATCGCACCAGTCAACCTGCTGGAGCCGCTCTATTGGGTATCCCATTGCCCAGCAAAGCAGGTTCCGGATGGCGCAGCCATGGGATACCACACACACCTGCCCGCCCAGATGTTCCTCTGCAATCCCCAGCACGGCGCAGCGCATCCGTTCATACACCCGGCGCATCGGTTCCCCGCCGCGGGGGGCAAAAGTATGCGGCTGCAAACTCCATGCCAGTGCCTCCTGCGGAAAGCGATCCGGCAGTTCCGCCCATTTTTCCCCTTCCCATACGCCGCCGTGGATTTCCATCAGATCCTCACGCACACGGATTGGTACTTTGTGGAATTGGTTCACCGCTTCGGCTGTCTCCTGCGCCCGGATAAGCGGGCTGGTATAGATGGCGTCAATGGACATATTCCGGCACCGCACACTGAGCAGCTCTAACTGTTTGCGTCCGTTTTCGCTGATCGGGGCATCTGTATGGCCCTGGAAAGTCCGCTCCAGATTCCCCTGGGCCTCCCCGTGCCGGATCACCAGGACCCGCGTCGGTTTGCTTACCATGGCAGAACCTTCCCGGTCAGTTCCTTTACGGAAGAGAGTCCCGCATCCTGTAGATACCGTTCCAGCCCCTGGAGGATTTTCACCGGTGCATAGGGGTCAGTAAAGAGCACTGTACCAATTTGTAGCGCACTCGCCCCGGCCAGCAGCATCTCCACCGCATCCTGCCAGGTGGAAATCCCGCCCAATCCAATCACCGGGATTTTTACCCGGCTGGCAGCCTGCCACACCATGCGCACCGCCACAGGGAAAACCGCCGGTCCGGACAGCCCCCCGGTATTGTTGCGGAGGATGGGACGGCGGGTATGGATATCAATCCGCATCCCCGTCAGGGTATTGATGAGCGAAACCGCGTCGGCCCCGGCAAATTCGGCGGCAGCGGCGATTTCCCCAATATCAGCCACATTGGGGGACAATTTCACAATCAGGGGTTTGGTGCAATGTTCCCGTACCGCTGCGGTAATCCCTTCCACCCCCGCGCAGGAGGTGCCAAACTGTACGCCGCCCTGCTTGACGTTCGGACAGGAAATATTCAGTTCGATCATGTCCACGTCGCTGGCCGACAGCTTTTCCGCCATTTCACTGTAGTCTTCCGGGGTATTGCCCGCAATGTTGGCAATCACTACCACATCCTGCTGCTTAAGCCAAGGCAAATCCTCCCGGATAAAATGCTCTATCCCCGGGTTTTGCAGGCCCACTGCATTAAGCATCCCCGCAGGGGTTTCCGCAACCCGGGGGGGCGGGTTCCCTCCCCTCTCTTGCAGGGTGATCCCTTTGCAGGAAATCCCTCCCAATGTCGAGACGGGATAAAATTCCTGGTATTCCTGTCCAAACCCAAACGTACCGGACGCCGCAATCAGAGGATTTTTCAATTCTACCCCGGCAATTTTTACACGCAAATCAGCCATTTGCATTCACCATCCCTCCTATCCCTGCCACACAATGTTCCGGGAATCAAATACCGGCCCATTTTTACATACATGCGCATAGGTTTCCTGTTCCCCGTCTTCCTTATATACCCGGCAGGCGCAGCCCAGGCACGCGCCGATTCCGCAAGCCATCCGTTCTTCCAGCGAGACCTGTGCGGGGATCCCTCGCTGCTGGGCAAACCGATGCACTGCCTGCAACATGGGATGGGGGCCGCAGGCAAAAACCGCATCCCCCTCCAGTTCATCAAAACAACCTGTGACACGGCCCGCGCGCCCAGCGCTGCCGTCCTCTGTAAACACAATTACCCGACAGCCGGCCCGGCGGAAATCTTCTTCTAAAATGGCCGTGGCAGCATCGCGGAACCCCAGCACTACCGTCGCGTTTTCCCCAAAAGGCCTGGCCGCATACAATAAAGGAGGAACGCCAATCCCTCCGCCTATAAACAAGACTTTCCGACCCGTATCCCCCAAGCGGAAGCCTTGTCCCAGCGGGGCTAAAATATCCAGAGTATCCCCGGATTCCTGCCGGGCCAAAATGGCCGTGCCTTCTCCCCGGATAGCAAATACAAACCGCAGGGTTCCCCGTTCTTTATCCACATCGCAAATGGAAATCGGACGGCGCAAAGTTTTCCCCGGCACATAAATCTGCGCAAACTGACCGGGTACAGCCTGCTGGGCAAAAAAGCTTTCTTCTACTATTACACTGAATATCTCTTTGGCAATTTCCTTTTTTTCCACAATGCGGCATTGCTTTACATCGTATTTCATGGAACCCCTCTTTTCATCCAATTTTGCCAATCCGGCCGACAATGGCATCCCGCATGTCAATTGCCGCTTCCCGGGCAGCCACGGTATACTCTGAACCTGCACAGCCCTTCTGCTGCCATGCACAGAGAATCCCCCGGGAAGAATTGATCACCGCGCCGAGCCCCCGGGAATCGAACGCTGCCTCTACGTCCTGCGGCCCGCCGCCCTGCGCGCCGTATCCCGGCACTAAGAAAAATGTAGTGGGAAGATCCTGACGCAACTCGCGCAGCTGTTCAGGATAAGTGGCCCCAACAACGGCCCCCACCCCACTGTAGCCGTATTTCCCCACGGTGGAGGCGCCCCAGGTTTCACAATGCTGGGCTACAGTGAAATACACCGTATCCCCCCCGTTTACATTGAGGTTTTGCAGTTCCCCGGATGACCGGTTGGAGGTTTTCACCAGGACAAAGATCCCTTTGTCCTCGCTCTCGCACCACGGCAAAAGAGGCTGTATGCCATCGGAGCCCAGATAAGCATTCACGGTAAGGGCGTCCCCTCCAAACGGGATAAATGTGTTCCCCTGCACCTGTGTCTTGCCCAGATACGCTTTGGCATAGGCCTCCATCGTGGTGCCGATGTCGCCCCGTTTGCCGTCGGTAATAACAAACATCCCTTTCCTCTGGGCATATTCTATGGTATCGTGCAGGGCCTTCATACCTGGCCAGCCATACATTTCATAGTATGCGCACTGCGGCTTCACGGCGGGAACAATGTCGCACAAAGCGTCAATCAGGCCCCGGTTAAAAGCAAATATCGCCGCGCCAGCCCCTTGGAGATTTTCCCCACAGGCGGCAAAGCTCTCCCGGCGGATCTCCTCCGGGATATATTCCAGCTTGGGATCCAGCCCAACTACAGTGGGATTCTGTGTGCGGATAATCCCTTCTATCAAACGGTCAAACGACATCCTACAATCTCTCCTTACTCTATTTTGGAATCGCTGGGGAACCCTCATCCATATAGACAATTTCCCCGCGGCAAATGGTATATTTCACCTTGCCGGTGAGTGTTTTCCCTTTAAATACGGCATTCCGGCTTTTCCCGTGCAGCGCGTCCACGTCCACGGTCCACCGCTGTTTCGGATCAAACAGGGTAATGTCTGCCGATGCGCCTTCCTGCAAAGTGCCCGCCGGGATCCCCAGGATTTTAGCCGGGTTTAAGGACATCCGCTCCACCAGCTGGGACAGGGACAAATGGCCCGGTTCTACCAACGCGGTAATCCCCGCCGCCAAAGACGTCTCCATCCCCACAACCCCATTGGGGGCGGTCAGGAAATTTGCCTTATCCTCCGGCGTATGGGGAGCATGATCCGTGGCAATCGCATCCAGCGTGCCATCCTTGAGTCCTTCCACAATGGCCAGCCGATCGGCTTCCGTGCGCAGCGGGGGGTTCATCCGGTAATCTGCGTCCCTGCTTAGCGCCATCTGGTCCGTCAGGCTGAAATAGTGGGGAGCGGTCTCCGCTGTGACCATCACCCCGCGCCGTTTGGCGTCGCGGATCAACGCCACGGAAGTGGCCGTGCTGACATGGCAGATATGGATGGGCACCCCATAGGCCGCCGCCAGGGCGATTTCCCGGGCAGTGCCGCAGTCTTCCGCCGCCGCCGGGATACCCGGCACCCCCAGCGCCTGGGAAACCGCCCCTTCATGGATCAGGCCCTTGCCCGCTAAAAATAAATCTTCGCAGTGCGCGACCACCCGCATCCCCAGCTTAGGGGCCTGCTGCATAGCCTGTGCCAAAAAGCGGGTATTTACCACCGGACGGCCGTCATCGCTCAGGGCAATGGCTCCCGCCTGATGCAGTGCTGCCAGATCGTTGAGCGTTTCACTTTGCAGTCCCTGCGTAATGGCTGCGGCGATGTAAACCCTTGCGGCTGCTTTTTTCGATTTATTTACTATATATTCAATAGTTTCTATATTATCAATAGCCGGAATTGTATTGGGCATCGCCAACACGCTGGTGACTCCGCCCGCCGCCGCCGCCCGGCAGCCAGAAAGGATGTCTTCCTTTTCGGTCTGGCCGGGATCCCGCAGATGCACATGCATATCCACCAGACCGGGGGATGCAGTCAGGCCCTGTGCATCTATCTGTACAGCGCCGCTTTCTTCCAGGCAGCCCCCGCAGCGGACAATTTTCCCATCCGCCAGCAACAAATCACCGGTTTCATCCAACCCCTGGGAAGGATCCAGGATACGCGCCCCTCGAATCCAGATTTTTTCCATCATTCCCCCACCCTTTCTGTTTGGAACCTTATAGATTTCTTTCTCATTCTGTCACACCCGTGGTGAGCAGATCGCGCACCCAGATATGGAACGACCCATTGGG
>CAJFOO010000067.1 GCA_904397205.1 uncultured Clostridia bacterium | reverse complement strand
GTGGAAGGCGATTTCTCCCAGCTGGCCTTTTTCGCCGTCCTGGGGGCGGCGGCGGGCGATATCCGGTGCATAGGGGTGCGGCCGGATTCCCGCCAGGGGGATAAGGTTATCCTGGATATCCTCCGGCAAGCCGGCGCGTCGGTACAGGAATGTCCCGGCGGATATCTGGTGCAAAAAGGCGCGTTAACAGGGATGCAGATTGATCTGGCAGACTGCCCGGATCTCGGCCCGATCCTGATGGTGCTGGCCGGCTGTGCCCAAGGGGAAACGCACATTTCCCACGTTGCCCGCCTGCGGTATAAGGAGTCCGACCGGATTGCCGCCATGCAGCAGGAGCTGGAGGCGTTTGGGGTTTCGATGCGCGCAGAGGAGGACGATATTTTCCTGCCGGGGGGAGGGCTGCGGCCCTGCAAGCGGGAGCTTTGGGCGCATACGGATCACCGCATCGCTATGAGTATGGCGGTGGCGGCGGTATGCAGCGGCGCACCGGCGGTGCTGGCCGGGGCGGAATGCGTCCGCAAGTCGTACCCGGGTTTTTTTGAAGATTTGCAAGCAGTCGGCATACCGGTGGAGGTGTTGGAGCCATGAGAAAACAAAATCCGGCGGGACAGCCGGGAACCGTACTGATTGTCGGCCTGGGGCTCATCGGCGGAAGCTATGCCAAGCGGCTGAGCGCCGAAGGGTTCCGGGTACTGGCCATTACCCAGCGGGAGGAGGATCTGGCGCTGGCGCGGCAGCGGGGATGGATTGCGCAGGGCAGTACCGAGGAGGATCCCGTCCTCATTGGGGAGGCGGAACTGGTGGTATTTGCCGTGTACCCGCATGTGCTGGTGGACTGGGTTTCCCGCAACCAGCAGGCCTTCCGGCCCGGCGCAGTATTGACGGATGTCTGTGGGGTGAAGGAATATGTAGTGCGATCCGTGCAGTCCTTTCTGCGGGAGGATGTCGAGTTTTTGGGTTCGCACCCCATGGCAGGCAAGGAAGTCAGCGGCATCCGCTACAGTGATGATGCCATCTTCCGCGGAGCAAATTTCATCATCACCCCCACGGAAAAAAATACCGGCGGGGCGGTACAGATCCTCAAGGATCTGGGGAATACCCTGGGCTTTGCCCATATCTCGGTACTCAGCCCGGAGGAACACGATAAAATGGTGGGATATGTTTCCCATCTGACCCATGCGATTGCCGTGAGCCTGATGAATGCAAACGACAACCAGCATTTACAGGAATATACCGGCGATTCCTTCCGGGATTTGACGCGGATTGCCCGTATTAATGACGCATTGTGGACGGAACTGTTTTTTCTTAACAAAAAAAATCTCACACAGGAAATCGACGAGTTTGTCGCTGTGCTGGAAGATTTGAAGGACAAGGTGGCCAAGGAAGATACCGAAGGCTTGCGGGAATTGTTTATCCGCTCTACCCAGCGCCGCGCGCTCTTTGACCGCCCGGCCGAATAGACGCAAGAAATCCCCTGGAAACGTGTCCAGGGGATTTGTGTTTTGTTTGGGTTATTCTACCGGGATCCAGTACCGTTCCAGGTAAACCTGCCTTTCCGGCTCAAACACGGTGGATTCATATACTCCGCCGTTTGCCAGGATGGTTTTGCGGCTGCCCGTGTTGTCGTCCCGGCAGGTGATGAGGATCTTTTGCAGGCCCAGCGCGCGGGCGTGCGGCAGACAGGCGGCCAGCATCCGCTTGGCATAGCCCTTGCGCCGTTCGGTTGGCCGGATGGAATACCCGATATGCCCGCCGTAGTCCCGCAGGAAGTCGTTGCATTCATGCCGCAGCTGGATCATCCCCAAAAGCCGCCCGTCGGCCTTGCGTATCCAGAGGAACTGGGTGCACGGGACCCATCCTTCCGGCAGGCCTTCCCCGCGGGATGCTTTCTCTATGGCTTCGATCCACTCCAGCGGATCCTCCATGCGGGCGAGCGGCCCGCAGCCGTCCATGGAGCTTTGACAGCGAAGGAATTCCTGCCGGTATTCGGCAATCTGCCGCGCATACGAGCCGTCCGGCCTGACCAGCAGCAATTCTTCCTCTTCCATTGGTTTTCCCTCCTTTGGGTGGGTTATCCCAGCAGTTCCTGGGCGTAGTAGACGGAGCCCATCGCGTCCTTGGAATAAAAATCCGCGTGGATCATCTCGGCGTATTCCGGGGTGAGCACCGCGCCGCCCACCATCACCTTGCAGAAGGGCGCGCGTTCGTGCAGCCGCTTGATGGTTTCTTCCATATTGACTACGGTGGTGGTCATCAGGGCGCTCAGGCCCACCAGCTTCACGTTGTGCTCCAGCGTGGTTTCCACGATCAAGTCGGGATCCACGTCCTTGCCCAAATCCATCACGTCGTAGTTGTAATTTTCGAGCAGGACCTTGACGATATTCTTGCCGATGTCGTGGATATCCCCCTTGACCGTGGCCAGGATGATTTTATCCTTTTTGACCTGCTGGGAATCCCCCTTGGTGCTCAGATGGGTTTTGATCGCTTCAAACGCCATTTTGGCGGCTTCGGCGCTCATCAGCAGCTGGGGCAGGAACAGCGTGCCGGTTTCAAACTTTTTGCCTACCTCATCAAGCGCGGGCACCAGCTCCTGGTTGATGATGTCAAGCGGGGCGGTGGTCTGCACCATGGCTTTCGCGGCCTCGTAGGCGCTGTCTTTGAGGCCCTTGAGGATGGCCTCCTGTACGCCGATGTCCCCGCCGGGAGCGGCAGCCGCAGCGGGAGCGGCTGTCTGCCCAGCGTACTGGGCGATGTACTCCATGCACTGCCCGTCCGCGCCGCTGAGGGCACAGTACGCATAATAGGCGGCCATCATGGCTTTGGAATTGGGGTTGATGATCGCGCCCCCCAGGCCGTTTTGCATGGCCATGGTAAAGAAGGCGGTATTGACATTTTCGCGCTGGGGCAGGCCGAAGGAAATATTGGATACCCCCAGGGATGTGTAAACCCCCAGTTCCTCGCGGACCAGCTCCAGGGCTTTGAGGGTGACGAGGGCAGCGTCCTGTTCGGCGCTGACGGTCATGGCGAGCACGTCGACAACGATGTCCTTTTTCTCAATCCCGTATGCGGCGGCGGTCTCCACAATTTTACGGGCCACGGCGAGCCGTCCTTCGGCCGTGGGCGGGATGCCGTCCTCATCGATGGTCAGGGCGATGACCGTGCCGCCGTATTTCTGTACCAGCGGGAATACGGCGCGCATGGATTCCTGCTTGCCGTTGACCGAGTTGATGAGCGGCTTGCCGTTATACAGGCGGATCGCCCGTTCCATGGCTTCAATGTTGGTGGTATCGATTTGCAGGGGCAGGTCGATGATACTCTGGATTGCCTGTACCGCTTCCACCATGAGCTTGGGTTCGTCGATTTCGGGCAGGCCGACGTTCACGTCCAGGATATGCGCGCCGCTTTGCTGCTGTGCGACCCCTTCCCGCAGGATATAGTTCATGTCGTTTTCGCGCAGGGCCTGTTTAAAGCGGGATTTCCCCGTGGGGTTGATCCGCTCCCCGATAATGACGGGCTTTTTGCCGAAGGCCACGGCTTTGGCGTAGGACGAAACGACGGTGCGGTCCTTTTTCACGATGGGGACGGGGAGCAGTCCCCGGCATGCCTGCACCATGGCGGCCAGATGGGCGGGAGTGGTGCCGCAGCACCCGCCGATGACGCAGGCGCCTTCCATGACGATGTCCACCATAGAGGCGGCGAATTCTTCCGAGCCTACGTCGTATACCGTTTGGCCATCCACGCTGCGGGGAAGCCCGGCGTTGGGGTTGACCACAATGGGGATGGAACAGCACGCGGTGAGCGAGGGCAGGAGGGCTTTCATCTGATCGGGGCCGAGGCCGCAGTTGAAGCCGATGCCATCCACGCCCAGGCTTTCGAGCAGGGCCACCACGGCAGGGATATCGCCGCCGGTGAGGAGCTTGCCCTTCTCGTCGAAGATCATCGTGACAAAAATGGGCAGATCGCAGTTTTCCTTGGCGGCCAGCACAGCGGCCTTGGCCTCGTAGGTGTCGCTCATGGTTTCAATGAGAATCAGGTCGGCCCCGGCGTCGCGTCCCGTGACGACCATTTCCCGGAATACTTCGTAGGCCTGTTCAAACTCCAGATCCCCCAGCGGGCGCATCAGTTTGCCCGTGGGGCCAATGTCCATGGCGACAAGCCCATGGCCGGCTTCTTCCACGGCCTGGCGGGCCAGGGATACGGCCGCCCGGATGACCTGCGGCGCGCTGTACCCCTCGCTTTGGAATTTGAGGGAATTGGCGCCGAAGGTGTTGGTTTTTACAATATCGCACCCGGCGTCCAGATAGCTTTTGTGGATGCTCCGGATAAGATCCGCGTGGGTCAGGTTCCACAGTTCGGGAAGCTCCCCTCCGGAAAGGCCGTGCTGCTGGAGGAGCGAGCCCATCCCGCCGTCAAAAAAAATCAATTGTTTTCCGAGTTTTTCCAAAATTGGATGTGAACGCATGGAGAGGATCATCCTTTCTGTCATCAAGTTTTTACGCTGTGCGGAACGGGCAGTTTTTTGCCTGGCATGTCATGCAGCGCGCCACATGGCAGCTGGTGGGATCCGGGGTGAACCCAATGACCGCCGTCACCGACTTGGACGGGGCCAAAATGGAGCTGTCCGTGGCGGTCAGGCCGATGCGCTTGGGCGCGTCGAGCTGGGTAAGGAAGGGCTTTTGCAGGGTGAGGGGAAAATCCCCGTACCCGGGGCTGTAGCGGGGGCGCAGGTACAGCCCCCCGGCAGCGGCTTCCTGTTCGACTTCCTTCTGCCGCAGGTCACAGTATTCCTCAATGGCGGCGGCGGCACAGGCCTGCAAAATGACCGCGTGGCTCATATCCAGCACGAGGTAGCGCTGGATCAAAAGGTCGGTGGGAGCGCCGAGGGTGGCTGCGAACAGGCTGGCCTGCTCGCAGCCCGAGATGTGCTGGCAGAGCTGGCGGCTTTCGATGTCCAGCCCGCCGATACGGATGTGGTGTTCCCCCAGCCATTCCACGGGGTAAGTGCGGAATACTGCTTTGGGGGCCATGACGTTCTCCAGCTCCTGGATGGCTTGTTCGATTTTTTGCTGTGTGGGTTCGTCTGCGGGCTTGCCTTTAGATCCCAGGTAGCGCAGGATTTCTTTCCGGTTCCATTCCATAGGGTTCCCTTTCTTTATGTTCGGAGGATATCCGAGAGATTCTGTTTGATTTTTTCCGCGATTTCCGGCTTATTCATCGTGTACAGGTGGATAGCGCGCACCCCGTTGGCGATGAGATCGATAATCTGCTCGGTGGCGTAGGCGATGCCGGCTTGTTTCATGGCGTCCGGGTTATCGGCAAAGCGCTCCACAATGGCTTTGAACCGCGCGGGCAGATAGGTTCCCGAAAGCTGGCAGATCCGCTGGATCTGCTTGCTGTTGGTGACAGGCATAATCCCGGCAATGATCGGGATGCGGATCCCCTTGGACAGGGTGCGGTACAGGAAATTATACAGGATATTGTTGTCAAAAAACATCTGGGTAGTTAAAAAGTCGCAGCCGCTTTCCACCTTTTGCTTGAGATGGTCAATATCCTTTTCCTTATTGCCGCATTCCACATGGCCTTCGGGATAGCATGCCGCCCCAATGCAGAAATCCCCCTGTTTTTTGATCTCTTCAATGAGCTGGTAGGCATACTGGAAATCGGAAGACACGGTTCCGGATTCATCCTGCGGCATGTCGCCCCGCAGGGCCAGGATGTTCTGGATGCCCCGCTGGTGGAGAGCGGCGATCGTATCGTCGATCTGGCTGCGGGACGCCGCTACGCAGGTTAAGTGGGCCAGGGCGGGGATATGGTAAGTATCCTGGATATCGGCCGCAATTTCCACCGTACGCTTGGAGGTGCTTCCGCCCGCACCGTATGTCACACTGAAAAAATCGGGATGGGTTGCCGCAATCCCCGCCACCACCTGCTCGATCTGTTCCAGGGGGACGTGGGGCTTGGGAGGGAAAATTTCACAAGACAGGGTAATTTTCCCGCTTTGCAGAAGGGTCGAGATTTTCATATTCCATCATGTTCCTTTCTGGATCCCTGCCTTTGGGCGACAAAAACAGGGGCTTTTCTGCATTATAACAAAAACCAGAGCAAAAGAAAACCCGTTTTTCTCGGAGGGGGAATCTTTTGCACTGGTTTTTCTACATTTTCGGCAAATAGCCGGTGATTTTTAGATGGCGTCCAATGCCTGGCCCAGATCGTAGAGAATATCGTCGATATGTTCAATGCCAATGGACAGGCGTACGGTATTCGGCTGGATGCCGCTGTCGCGCAGTTCGGCTTCGGTCATCTGGGAGTGGGTGGTGCTGGCGGGATGGATCACCAGCGATTTGGCGTCGGCTACGTTGGCCAGCAGGGAGAACAGCTGGAGATGATCGATGAAGGCTTTGGCTTCTTTTTCTCCGCCCTGGACTTCGATGGTGAAGATGGAAGCCCCCCCGTTCGGGAAATATTTCTGATACAGAGGGTAGGAAGGATTGTCTGGCAGGGATGGATGGTTCACCTTGGCAACCTTTGGATGCTTTTGCAGGAAGTCCACCACCTTGCGGGTATTTTCCACATGGCGTTCCACACGCAGGGAGAGGGTTTCGAGCCCTTGCAGGAAGGCGAAAGCGTGGAAGGGGGACAGCGAAGCGCCCGTATCCCGCAGGAGGACGGCCCGGATTTTCGTGACAAAGGCAGCGGCCCCCACTGCCTGGGTAAAGCGCACGCCGTGGTAGCAGGGGTTGGGTTCGGTGAGGGACGGGAATTTCCCGGAGGCTTCCCAGTCAAATTTGCCGCTGTCGATGATCACGCCGCCGAGGGTAGTACCGTGGCCGCCGATAAACTTGGTGGCGGAATGCACGACGATATCCGCGCCGTATTCGATGGGACGCAGCAGGTAGGGGGTGGCAAACGTGCTGTCTACCACCAGGGGGATGCCGTGATCGTGGGCAATTTTCGCTACGCTTTCGATGTCGATCAGGTTGGCGTTGGGGTTGCCGATGCTTTCAATAAAAATTGCCTTGGTATTCGGGCGGATGGCCTTGGCAAAGCTGCCTTCCTCGTCCGGATCTACAAAGGTGGTGGTCACACCGAAGGTGGGCAGGGTGTGCAGAAGCAGGTTGTAGGTACCGCCGTAGATAGTTTTGGCGGCGACAAGATGATCGCCGGCCTGGGCGAGGTTTTGCAGGGTATAGGTGATGGCGGCGGCCCCGGAGGCGACGGCCAGCGCGGCAACGCCTCCTTCGAGTGCGGCGACCCGGCGTTCAAAGACGTCCTGGGTGGGGTTGGTCAGGCGGCCGTAGATGTTGCCCGCGTCGGTCAGGTTGAACCGCGCCTGTGCGTGGGCAGAATCCCGGAATACATATGATGTGGTCTGGTAGATGGGCACGGCCCGTGCATCGGTGGCCGGGTCGGGGCTTTCCTGGCCTATGTGGAGCTGCTTGGTCTCAAATTTCCATTCTGGTTTGGTTGGTTGGTTCATGGTGGCGTCCTCCCTGAAAAATAATTTATAGTAAATCAGTACGAATTATATTGATTGTACCTTCTTTTCTTCCAAATGTCAAGAAAAAAATTCCTTTTTCTCGCAGTATCTTGGAGCTTTGCCCAAAATGCCTCCGTATCCTGCGCAGTTTTTCGTTTTCTCTGCAAAGGGGAAAATTTTTTTGAAAAAATCTCCCCGGATTTGTAGCTTCTTCCCTTGACAAATCAGAAAAAAGAGCCTATGCTATTGTATATATCGGAATATCATATTTGCAAATGCATTGATGGGGCCATGTCCCGGAGCCTTCCTGCTTGCAGAGAGCTGCCGGTTGGTGCGAGGCGGCGCAGAGGCCGGGACGAATCCCCCCTGAGCAGGCAGCTGAACCCGTCTTTTGATGGCAGTAAGCGGGAGCCCGGGTTTCCCCTCCGTTAAAAGGGGCCGCATTGCTGGATGCGGGTGAGAGGCCGGGGTTCCCGGCAAACAGAGTGGTACCGCGGAGCTTCGCCTTCGTCTCTATGAGAGGCGGAGGCTTTTTGTTTTTCCATGGATTTTATGAAAAAGGAGTGTATCATCATGTTGTTAACCGGAGCGCAGATCATCATGGAATGTCTGCTGGAGCAACAGGTCGACACGGTGTTCGGCTATCCCGGCGGGGCGGTGCTGAACATCTATGACGCTTTGTACGAATATCAGGACCGGATCCATCACATCTGCACGGCCCACGAGCAGGGGGCGGCCCATGCGGCGGACGGCTATGCCCGTGCCAGCGGCAAGACCGGTGTGTGCATTGCGACCTCCGGCCCGGGAGCGACCAACCTGGTGACCGGGATTGCTACGGCCTATATGGATTCGGTGCCGGTGGTGGCGATTACCGGCAATGTTAACCTCAACCTGCTGGGGCTGGACAGCTTCCAGGAGGTGGATATCACCGGCGTGACCATGCCCATTACCAAGCATAATTTTATTGTCAAAAAGATAGAAAACCTGGCGGATACTTTGCGCCATGCGTTCCGCATTGCCGGGGAGGGGCGGAAAGGGCCTGTGCTGGTGGACATCCCCAAGGACATCACTGCGCAGAAATGCGAATTCACCCGCGTGAAGGATTTGGCAGGGACGTTTGACGAGCAGCGCGAGCGGGAGATGCACTTGCCGATTGTCAAGCCTCTGCCCACCCCCAAGCCGCAGCGGCTGGAGCAGGCGCTGGAGCTGCTGCAGCGCAGCGAGCGGCCGTATATTTATGCGGGCGGCGGGGTGATTTCGGCAGGGGCTTCCCCCGAACTGCGGGCATTTGCAGAAAAACTGGATGCGCCGGTGTCCTGTTCCCTGATGTGCCAGGGCGGGTATGACCAGGCCGATCGGCGGTATCTGGGGATGCTGGGGATGCACGGCACGGTGGCTTCCGCCAAGACCCTCCAGCACTGCGATTTATTCGTGGCGGTAGGCACCCGTTTTTCGGACCGGGTAATCTGTAACGCGGGCCTGTTTGCCAAACATTGCCCGATTATTCAGATTGATATCGACCCGGCGGAGTTCAACAAAAATATTGATGTGAACCTGCGGGTTTCCGGTGACGCCAAGGAGATCCTGCGGATTCTCACGGAAAAGCTGGGGCAGCAGGAGCACTCCGAGTGGATGGCACGCGTGGCCGGCTGGAAAGAACAATACCCGCTGGAACAGAAGGCTAGCCAGCCAGACGGCGTGACCCCTCAGGAGGTGCTCGAAACCCTGGCGCGCCTGACCGGCGACGAAGCCATTATCACCACCGACGTGGGGCAGCATCAGATGTGGGCGGCACAGTTTTATGAATTCCGTCGGCCGCGGCAGTTCCTCACTTCCGGGGGGCTGGGCACGATGGGCTTCGGCCTTGGCGCGGCGATTGGCGCGCAGGTAGCCGAACCCGGCCGCAAGGTGATCAATATTACCGGGGACGGCAGCTTCCACATGAATTGCAGCGAGCTGGCTACGGCGGTAAAATACCGGATCCCGGTAATCGATCTGCTGCTCGACAACACCGTGCTGGGTATGGTGCGGCAATGGCAGAAGCTGTTTTATGACTGGCGCTTCTCCCAGACAACCCTGGAGCGCGCCACCGATTACGAAATGCTGGCCCGGGCATTTGGGGCCAAAGCGTTTACCATCCGTACCAAGGGGGAAATTGAGCCCGTGCTGCGGGAGGCCCTGAACCAGGACTGCCCGGTGGTGGTGCACTGCGTGATCGATAAGGATGTCAACGTCCTGCCCATGGTTCCGGCAGGCGCGTCGGCGGAAGAACCGATTACCACGATGGAATAAGGAGGGGGACACGATGAGCTATCACGAAAGCCCGGAGCGGGATTATGTTTTGTCGGTATTGGCCCAAAATAACGCAGGGGTCCTGCTGCGCATTGCCGGCCTGTTCAGCCGCCGCTGCTATAATATCAAGAGCATTGTAGCGGCGCAGACCGAGGATGCGGCGTATTCCCAGATGATCATTGTCGTACAGGGGGATGACCGGATTGTGCGGCAGGTAGATAAGCAGCTGAGCAAGCTGGCGGAAATCGAGCAGGTGACGGTGCTGAGCGATCAGGACGCCGTTGTGCGGGAACATCTTTTACTGAAGGTTAAGCGGACGGATAAAACCAGCGATCAGCTCATGGCAATTGCCAATGTATTCCATGCCAGTATTCTGAACGTAACCCCGGAAAACCTGATGGTGGAACTGACCGGCAGTGCGCAGACACTCAATTCGTTTATTGAGTGCTATAAGCCGTACACCATCGAGAAAATTTTGCGTACAGGCGCCATGGCGATGGAAAAATAAAGCCCACTTCAAGCAGACAGGGAGAGATTTCGATGCTGACGTTAGATAAAATATACCATGCGGCGTTTATCCTTCGGGATGTCGTCCGCCGCACCGACTTGATCCACGCGCCGGGCATTCACCCGGAAAGCAATGTGTACCTCAAGACCGAAAACCTCCAGGTGACGGGTTCCTTCAAAGTGCGGGGGGCGTACTATAAGATTTCCCAGCTTTCCGAAGAAGAAAAAGCCCGCGGAGTCATTGCCTGCTCGGCGGGCAACCATGCCCAGGGGGTAGCGCTTGCCGCCGCCAAAAGCGGCATTCCCTCCCTGATCTGTATCCCGGACGGCGCGCCGATCTCCAAGGTAGAGGCTACCAAAAAATACGGGGCAAAGGTCTGCCTGGTGAACGGCGTGTATGACGATGCCTACAACAAAGCCCGGGAAATCCAGGAAAAGGAAGGCTTTTCGTTCATCCACCCGTTCGACGATGAGGATGTCATCGCCGGGCAGGGAAGCATCGGCCTGGAACTGCTCGATCAGCTTCCCGAGATAGATGCAGTCATTGTCCCCGTGGGCGGCGGCGGCCTGATTGCCGGTGTAGCATTTGCCATCAAATCCCTCAACCCCCAGTGCAAGGTGTATGGGGTACAGGCCAGCGGCGCGCCTTCCATGTACAATTCCCTTGCCCACCACCGGCGGGAAACGCTGCCCAGTGTGTCCACCATTGCAGACGGGATTGCCGTCAAGCAGCCGGGGGATCTGACGTACCAGCTTTGTGAAAAATATGTGGATGAAATCGTCACGGTCACCGACGACGAGGTTTCCACCGCGATTTTGGCCCTCATTGAGCAGCAAAAGCTGATTGCAGAAGGGGCCGGAGCGGTTGCTGTGGCCGCCGCCTTATTCAACAAAGTGGATATTAAAGGCAAAAATGTCGTCTGTCTGGTGTCCGGCGGCAATATCGACGTGACGATCCTGTCCCGTGTGATCACGCGCGGCCTGCTGAAAGCCGGGCGTTCGGCGGATATCACTGTGGAGCTGATCGACAAGCCCGGCCAGCTCCGGGACGTTTCGGCGATCATTGCAGAAATGGGCGGCAATGTGGTGGCCGTACACCACGACCGGTCCGGCGAAAATACGCACATCGACGCCTGCTACCTGCGCCTGGTGATGGAAACCAAGGATCACGAACACATCCGGCAAATCCGCCAGGCACTGACCAGCCGGGGCTATAAGATTATCGACCAATCGTGTACCTATGTCCCGATCCCCGAAGCCGGGGAGGAGGACGTGTAACCGACAAGACAGAAAGAAGGGATTTTTATGCAGACCATCCACACCGACCGCGCTCCCGCTGCCATCGGCCCATATTCGCAGGCAATCCTTGCCGGGAACCAGCTCTATTCGAGCGGGCAGATCCCGATTGACCCCGCAACGGGGGAACTGGTGCAGGGGGATATTACCGCCCAGGCCGAACAGGTGATGAAGAACCTCTCGGCCGTCCTGGCGGCGGCGGGAATGGAGTTTACCCATGTGGTGAAAACTACCTGTTTCCTCGCCGATATGGCGGATTTTGCGGCATTCAACGCGGTGTATGAGCGGTATTTTACCGGCAAGCCGGCCCGTTCGTGCGTCGCTGTCAAGCAGCTTCCCAAGAATGCCCTGGTGGAAGTGGAAGTTATCGCGGTGCGGGAGGCATAATCTCCCCTGCCGACGGGAACCACCGTATTTTGTGCCTTCTGCATGGTATCCTATCCGTAGGGGACGGGAGATGCGGATATCCGGCCATCGTACCGTCCAGGCGGGCGCGCGATCTGGGTACAGGCTCAGCCTGCTGGGATCTGCCTGCCGGAGGTTACGGTGGTTTTTCTTTTTTTAGAAAGGAGGTATCCTGCCATGCCCTATGGACCGGATCCCAACAAAAAATTCCCCAACGAAGCCATCCGGAGTCTCTGTTTTATTAAAAACGTGATCACCCGGCCCAATATCCTGGTGGGGGACTACACCTACTACGAGGATCCGGACGGCCCGGAACGGTTTGAGGAGCATGTCACGCATCATTATGAGATTTTAGGGGACAAGCTGATCATCGGCAAATTCTGTGCGATTGCCAAGGGGATCGAATTTGTTATGAACGGGGCGAATCATCGGATGAACAGCGTCACAACGTACCCGTTTAATATCTTGGGAAATGGATGGGAAACTGCCGCCCCCACCCTGGAAGAGCTTCCCTTGAAGGGGGATACGGTGGTGGGAAACGACGTCTGGATCGGCCAAAACGTGACGGTCCTGCCGGGCGTGCGGATTGGAGACGGCGCCATTATCGCGGCCAATGCCGTGGTCTCCCGGGACGTCCCCGCCTACCATATTGCAGGAGGCAACCCCTGCCGGATTCTCCGAAAACGCTTTGACGATGACTTGATTGCATATTTGCTCGAGTTAAAATGGTGGGATTGGAGCCCGGAAAAAATATTCCGGCATCTCGGCGTATTGTGCAGCGGGGATCTCACGAAGATCCGATCGGTCGGGGAAGACTGAATCCGGCTGTTGCCATACAAGAATAGGAGGATTGACTATGAAATTTTCGCAGATGGAGTACCGCCGTCCGGATCTCCGGGCTATCCAGGCAGGATATCGGGAAATCACGGAGGCGTTCCCCAAATGTACCGGGGCGGCGCAGCAGATGGAGCTTGTCCGCCGGCATGAAGCCATGGCTTCCGAATACGATACCATGCGCAACCTGGCGCTCATCCGCCACAGTATCGATACCACCGACGCCTTTTACGACGCGGAAAACGCGTTCTTCGACACGGCATCCCCGGAGCTTGAGGAGGATTTGCAGCGCTTCCAGAAGGAGCTGGTGCGTTCCGCCTTCCGCAAGGAGCTGGAGCAGGAGTTGGGTACGCTCTTTTTTGAAAATATGGAGCGGTCCATGAAGACGTTTTCCCCGGAGATCATCGATCTGCTGCAGGAGGAAAACGCCCTGACGACCCAGTATGAAAAGCTGCTGGCTTCCGCAAAGATCCCCTTCGACGGGAAGGAGCTGAACCTGTCCAGCATCATCCCCTACCAGCAGGCGGAGGATCGGGACGTGCGGCAGGCTGCCTGGCAGAAAACCGCGGCATTTTTTTCGGCCCATGCCGACGAGCTGGACGAGCTTTACGATAAGCTGGTGAAAAACCGCGCCGCCCAGGCAGGGAAACTGGGGTATCCGAGCTATGTGGAGCTGGCCTACGACCGCCTGGGCCGCAACTGCTATACGGCGAAGGAGGTAGCGGTATTCCGGGAGCAGGTGGTGCGGGAGATTGTGCCCGTCACCTGCAAAATCCGGGAGAACCAGGCCAAACGGGTGGACCTGCCGAAGATCACCTTTTACGACGTGAACGCTTACTTCCCGGACGGTAACCCCAAGCCGGCCGGAGGGACGAAGGAGCTGGTTGCCGCTGCGCAGAAGATGTATGACGAGATGGGGACGGTAACCGGGGGATTTTTCCGGTTTATGGTGGAAAACGAGCTGTTTGACCTGGAAAGCAAGCACGGCAAGCAGGGCGGCGGCTACTGCACGGAGCTGGTAAACTACCGAAGCCCGTTCATCTTCTCGAACTTCAACGGGACCTCCGGGGATGTGGATGTGCTGACACATGAGGCTGGCCACGCGCTGGAATTTTACCTGCAGCGGGATGTGGAAATCCGGGAGAACGCCCAGTGTACCATGGAGACGGCGGAGGTCCACTCCATGTCGATGGAGCTGTTCGCCCGCCCGTATGCCGAATCGTTTTTTGGCGGGGACGCGGAGAAATTCCGGCTGTACCAGCTTGAGTCCGCCCTGAACTTCCTGCCGTACGGCTGTTTGGTCGATGAATTCCAGCACGCCGTGTATGCCGACCCGTCGCTTTCCCCCGCGCAGCGCAAGGCAGTGTGGCGGGATCTGGAGAAAAAATACCGTCCCTGGATGGATTTTGCCGGGCTGGAATTTTTTGAAGCCGGCGGCGGCTACCAGCGGCAGCACCATATTTATTCTTTCCCCTTCTACTATATCGATTATTGTCTTGCCCAGACTGTAGCCCTGGAATTCTGGTCGCTGGCAAACCGGGAGAAGGAACCGGCTTTTGCGCGGTATTTTGCGTTTTTGCAGCACAGCGGCGACCATACGTTCCTGGAACTGGTGCAGGAGGCTGGGCTGCAATCCCCCTTTGCTGAGGGATGCCTGAAAGAACTCAGCCGCGAGGTGATGGAAACCCTGGAGAAAAGCCCGGTCAAGTAGAGGAGGGGGAATTGGCCTTGGGTTTTTCGCGGACGAAGATCTCTTTGATCCATTGCAGATCGCTTTTGCCAAAACTGCCGCACAGCCGCAGCAGGGCATAGTAGCCGATCCCCGAAAAAAGGACTTCCCCGGCGGAGCGCGCCCAGTCCGGCAGGAAGACGGAAGGGATGCATTTGGACAACAGGGACGCCGTCAGGACGGAAAGCGCGCCGCATAGGATGGGCTTGACAATCCAGTCGAGCAGATTCAGCCGGACCTGCGCGACTTTCAGCAGCCGGTGGATACTCAGGGTCGCGTTGAAGATAGTGCTGAAAAACAACACGCACAGGTATCCTTTCAGCCCGGTTACAGGGATCAGGAAATAGATGAGGATCACCCGGATGGACGAATCCGAGAAGTTGTATTTCAGCGAATGCATCTGCTGATCCAGCCCTTTGAGGATCCCATCCACGACGCTGTCCAAATAGAATAACGGCACCAGCGGGGCAAGCAGGCGGATGAGTTCGCCTGCTTCTTCTGTTTGGTAGAAGGCCATGCCCAGCTCGTGGGAAAATGCGAAAAAGACCGCCGTCACGAAAATGGAAAACAGCAGCGTGAGCTGGATGGCCCGGCAGGTGGTACGGTTGATAAAACGTTTATAGCCGCGGGCGTTGGCCTCGGACATCTCCGGGATCAGCAGGGACGACAGCGCAATGAGGAACGACGACGGGAAATACAGCACCGGCATCACCATGCCGTGGATCATCCCGTATTCGCTCAGCGACGTGCTGGCCGACGCGCCGTATTTCTTAAAGCCAATGGGGATCAGCAGGTTTTCCAGGGTAGAAAGCCCGCTGCGCAGGGTAGAGCTTCCGGTAATGGGCAGGGCGATGTGGCAGATCCGGTGCAGGATCCCCCGGCTGGGTTCCTTCTTTTTGCCCTGCAGCCGGCGCACATGGAGCCGGTACAGGATGTAGATATAGAGGAAGGAAACGACTTCCCCTGCCGTAGAACCGAGCATGATGGCACAGCAGCCGGCTTCCAGCCCGTCGGGAGCGAAAAAGCTGAAAATCACCACCGTCACGCCGATGGTGAACACCTGCTCCAGGATTTCCCCCGCGGCCGACTGCACCACTCCCCGCACCGCCAGGAAATACCCCTTCAGGCAGGCGCACAGCGCCATAAAGGGCAGGCCCGGCGCCAGGATGCGCAGGGAAGGGATAATCCGCGTATCCTCTACGACGGCGCGCCCCACCCAGTCTGCCGAAAAGAAAATCGCCGCCGCGGCCGCCATACTCAGCGACAGGCTGAACAGCAGGCATTTGCGCACCCCGCTGCGCACCGTGCCCTCCTGGCCGGAAGCGATCGCCTCGGAGACAAACCGCGTGACTGCCAGGCTGACCCCGGCGGTCGAGAGGGTGATGGCCAGGACAAACACCGAAAATACCAGTTGGTACAGTCCCATCCCTTCAGGGCCGATTTTCGCGTTGAGATACACCCGGTAGCCCATATTCATGGTGCGCAGCAACAGGGCGGACGCCGTGAGCAATACGGCGTGAAAGAAAAAGACACGTTTTTTCATGGGCCACCTCGCATACAGCAACGTTCTTGTTATCAAATGTATGAAGGCCAGGGCGCGGACATGAAAAAATGTTTTTTCCTAAAATCTCTCTTTACATTGCGAAGGGAAAACCCTATAATAAAGAAAAAATAAAACGCCGCCGGGCGTTTGCAAGGAGGACGTATGGACTGGACAGAAATTGCGGTAACCGTGGACGTCAAAGACGTGGATCTGGCAGGCGATATCGCCAATATGGCGGTGCCGTACGGGATTTATATTGAAGACTATTCCGATCTCGAGCAGGGGGCGCGGGAAATCGCGCATATTGATTTGATCGACGAGGAGCTGCTGCAAAAAGATCGGACCAAAGCGATTATCCATGTGTACATCAGCCCGGAGGAAAACCCGTCGGAAGCCGTGGCTTTCTTGCAGGAGCGGTACCGTGCCGCGGGGATCCCCCACACGATCGAGACGGCTTCCTGTGCGATGGAGGACTGGATCAACAACTGGAAAAAATACTTCAAGCCGCTGGAAGTGGGGACCCGCCTGCTGATCCGCCCCACCTGGGAAGATCAGTACGAGCCCGGCCGCCGCAAGGTACTGCACCTGGATCCCGGGCTGGCATTCGGTACGGGGACCCATGAAACTACCCGCCTGTGCATCGAGCTGATCGAGGACTACCTGCGCCCGGATATGGACATCCTGGATGTAGGGTGCGGCAGTGGAATCCTGTCGCTCGCTGCCCTGCTGATGGGGGGACGCTCGGCCGTGGGGGTGGATATCGATCCCCTGGCGGTGAAAACCGCGCAGGAAAACGCCCGGATCAACGGCCTGCAAGACCGCTTTACTGCCGCAGCCGGGAACCTGACGGAAAAAGTGACGGGGAAATACCATATGATCCTGGCGAACATTGTGGCCGATGTGCTGATCCCGCTGACCAAAGACATCCTGCCGTTTTTTTACGAGGATACGGTGTACATCCTGAGCGGCATCATCGCCGAGCGGGAGCAGGATGTGCTGCGCGCGCTGCAAAAAGAGTTTGAGGTGATCGACCGCCGCTTTGCCAAAGGGTGGATCGCCCTGGCAGCCCAGCGCAAGCGCACGCCCATTGGCGGGATCGACTGGTCCAAATTCCAGATTTACGGGGCGCCCGGCCCGTTTGCCGGGTAACCGGCGGAAAGGAGGAGGCAGGTATGATTTTATCCGGAAGGGAAATTGCCCGCAATATCGAATCGGGGGATATTGTGATCCGCCCGTACGATCCCAGGCGGGTCAACCCGAACAGCTACAATTTATCGCTGCACAACGAGCTGCTGGTATACGAAAACGACGTGCTGGATATGAAGCAGCCCAATCCGACCCGTACGATCACCATCCCGAAGGAAGGACTGATCCTTGAGCCCCACAGGCTGTATCTGGGACGCACCAAGGAATTTACCACCACCAGCAAGTTTGTCCCCATGCTCGAGGGGCGTTCTTCCACAGGCAGGCTGGGACTATGCATCCATGTGACGGCCGGCTTTGGAGACATTGGCTTTGCGGGTTACTGGACCCTGGAAATTTACTGTATCCATCCCCTGAAAATCTATCCCGACACGGAGGTCTGCCAGATTTATTACCACACGATCCTCGGGGATTACGACCTGTACAGCAGCGGGAAATACCAAAATAATACCGGGATCCAGCCCAGCCTGATGTATAAGGATTTTGAATAGCCCGCCGGGCAAAAAAATACGGAGGGAAAATTCCCTCCGCGGCTTTATCCCGAGAACACGTCTTCGCGGTAGTTGCCCAGAAAAGAAAAATGAGGCAGTTCTTCGGAAAGCTCACAAATGAGATCCAGCGTGCGCGGATCCGCTACCCGGCCGGTAAAGTCGAGATAGAAATCGTACTCGAATGTTCCCCCGGCGGTGTCGCGCGCGGTGGGGCGGGATTCGATTTTTGTCAGGTTCAGCCCGTTCATGGCAAAGCGCGCCAGCACGCTGTACAGCGAGCCGGTCGTGTGGGGCAGGGAAAAGCACAGGCTGATTTTCTGCGCGTCCTCCGGGATGCGCATTTCCTTTTCGATCACGACAAACCGCGTGCGGTTGTGGCCTTTGTTCTGGATGTTTTCCCGCAGGATTTGCAGCCCGTATTCTTTGGCCGCCAGGGTGGAACAAATTGCCGCCTGGGAGGGATCCCCGGCCTGTGCCACCATTTTGGCGGCCGCCGCCGTATTGGAGTGCTGCACGCCGTCCCAGCCCTGGCTGTGCAGGAGCTGCGAGCACTGGGCCAGCGCCTGCGGATGCGAGTATACTTTGCGAACGCTGGCAAGAGAAGCCCCTTGGGGTGCGGCGAGGCAGTGGCGGATTTGCAGGACGGCAGCCCCTACGATGTGGAAGCGGTAATGCAGGAGCAAATCGTAGACTTCGGCTACCGATCCGGCCGAGGAGTTTTCCACCGGGACCACGCCGAAGCGGCAGCCGCCGGTTTCGATTGCCTGGAAGATGTCCGGGAAACCGGTATAAAACTGCACCTCTCCATTTGGCAGCAGCGATTTGGCAGCCTCGTGCGAAAAAGAGCCGAATACGCCGGGACAGGCGACCTTGGGGACAGAGGGAGAAGGGCTGGCTTGTAAAGCCCGTTCAATTTCCTCGCGTACCGAAGCCCCGCTGTGCAGCAGCTTGTGCTGGCGCGCGCGGCTCAGGGCCATCATCACGGTATAAAGCATTTTGGCTTCACAGTCGAAGTCCGGCGTGGAAAGGGCTACCTTATCCAAAATTTCCTGTTCCCTCTGGGCGTTGAAAATCGGCAGGCCCCGTTCCTTTTTGGTCTGGGCGACCTGTTCCGCGCATTGCATACGTTCTACAAAAAGAGGGAGAAGTTTTGCGTCAATTTCATCAATTTTTTTTCGGATTTCCGAGAGTTCCATAAGGGATTCCTACCTTTTCCTGAAAATATTTTTCCTGTTTTTCCTTCTTCTTTGGGAAAAAGAAGAAAAAAACTAAAAAACCGGCTTGACAAATGCGGGTTTTGCTAATAAGATGTGGTTAGGGAAATCCGGTGCGGAGTGCGGCCAAGGATTTCAGCTGTGGAAATTGTAACATATTTTGTGTTCTTTTGTCCACTTTTCGACTCGTGCAAATCAAATATAATCTTGAAATGTTTAGGAGGATTTTGTAATGGTATTTGAAAAGGTTAAGGCGATTCTCAGCGAGCAGTTTGACGTAGAGGAGGATTCCATCACCCAGGAGACTGTGATTGCAGAAGATTTGGGCGCTGATTCTCTGGATGTTGTGGATCTGCTGATGTCCATTGAGGATGAGTTTGAGATCGAGATCCCCGATACCGAGATTGAAAATATCAAAAGCGTAGGCGATTTGGTAAAATATATCGAATCGAACTCCTAATTCGCGTCTGTTTGACTGAAAACCAGGATCCGCCGGGCGGGAGCTTTTCCCTTGCCCGGCGGATTTTTTATCTTTTGGTTGAAAAGTTTCGCCGCTCCCTTTATAATATAAACAGAGACGGCGCAAGGCGCGGGGCTTTGCAGGGCGGAATATCCCGCGCTGCGCCGGTTCAATTTTTTGAAACAGCGAGGAGAGACAACATGGCAGACCAGTTTGGACAAAAAAAAATGGTAGACGCGATTACCCCCATGGAGGAGGATTTCGCCAAGTGGTATACCGACATCGTAAAAAAGGCCGAGCTGATGGACTACAGCGGTGTGCGCGGCTGCATGGTGATTGAGCCGTACGGGTTCGCGATTTGGGAAAATATCCAGAAAATTTTAGACGCGCGCTTGAAGGAGCTGGGCCATGAAAACGTCTCTATGCCGCTGTTTATCCCGGAGAGCCTGCTGCAAAAAGAAAAGGATCATGTGGAAGGGTTTGCCCCGGAGGTAGCCTGGGTGACCCATGGCGGCGAGGAAGAATTGCAGGAACGCCTGTGCGTGCGGCCTACGTCGGAAACCCTGTTTTGCGATCATTACGCCCGGGTGGTACATTCCTACCGGGATCTTCCCAAGCTGTATAACCAGTGGTGCTCGGTTGTGCGCTGGGAAAAAACGACCCGTCCGTTCCTGCGGTCGGTGGAATTCCACTGGCAGGAGGGGCACACGATCCACGAAACCGCCGAGGAAGCCAAGGCCGAAACGGAACAGATGCTCAAGGTGTATGCGGAATTTTGCGAGCACGACCTGGCTATACCTGTGATCCGGGGGCGCAAGACCGAAAAAGAACAATTTGCCGGCGCGCTGGCCACCTATACCATTGAGGCCATGATGCACGACGGCAAAGCGCTGCAGTCGGGGACCAGCCACTATTTTGGCGACGGGTTCGCCAGGGCGTTCGACATCACCTTCCAGGGACGCGACAATACGCTCTGTTACCCGCACCAGACCTCCTGGGGCATGTCCACCCGCATTATCGGCGGCATCATCATGAGCCATGGGGACAACAACGGCCTGGTGCTGCCTCCGGCGGTGGCGCCCATCCAGGTGATTATCCTTCCCATTGCGCAGCATAAGCCGGGCGTGCTGGACAAAGCGCGGGAATTGCAGGAACGCCTGAAAAAGGCCTTCCGGGTACGGGTGGACGATTCCGATCAAAGCCCCGGCTGGAAATTCGCCCAATATGAGATGAAGGGGGTGCCTTTGCGGCTGGAGATAGGGCCGAAAGACATCGAAAAAAACCAATGCGTCCTCGTGCGGCGGCATGACCGGGAAAAGATCTTTGTTTCGCTGGATAAGCTGGAAGAAGCGGTTGCCGAGCAGCTGGAAGCGGTGCGGCAGGGGATTTATGCGCGCGCGAAAGCCCGCCGCGACGAGATGACCTACTGCGCGGAAGATGCGGCGCAGCTCAAGGAGATAGCCGATAACAAACCAGGCTTGGTGAAGGCTATGTGGTGCGGGGAACTGGCGTGCGAGGATGCGATTAAGGAGCAGATGGGTTTGACTTCCCGCTGCATCCCGTTTGAACAGGAGGCTGTCGGAGACACTTGCGTGTGCTGCGGCAAGCCTGCAAAAACTATGGTATTCTGGGGGAAAGCGTATTAGAATTTTGTAAAAACAGAAAATAATATGCTCTTGTGCCAAATTTCTGGGACATTCCATCCGAATATTGATCAGAAAACTATCTTGACCAATAAAAGGAGGAGTTCGACAATGACAACGACACAAGCGATTATTGCTGCCAGCATGGTAGTTATTTTATGTATTGTATCAAGTAAAGTGCTGTACCGGCTTGGGGTGCCTACCCTGTTGATTTTTCTGGGGCTGGGGCTGGGCGTCAGCCTTGTGTACCCGTATTACAACGATTTTAACCTGACAAAAGAAATTTGCTCCGTCGGCCTGATTTTCATCATGTTTTTCGGCGGGTTTGGGACCAGCTGGAAGGCGGCCCGCCCGGTTGCGGTCCCTTCCCTGCTGATGTCTACCCTGGGGGTAGGGGTGACGGCAGGGCTGACCGGGCTGTTTTGCTGGGGCGTCCTTGGCACCAGCTTGCTCGAAGGGCTGGTCATCGGATCGGTCCTGTCCTGTACGGATGCCGCTTCGGTATTTGCGATTCTGCGTTCGCGCAAACTGAATTTAAAAGGCGGTATCGCTTCGTTATTGGAGATGGAAAGCGGCAGCAATGATCCGTTTGCCTACCTGCTCACAGCGGTATTTACTTCCCTGATGATAGAAGGCGGCGGCGGGGATCCCATCCCCTTGATGCTTCTCAAGCAGGTCGGGTTTGCCGTGGCAATCGGCGGGCTTTTAGGATTGGGCATCGCGTGGGTTCTGCGCAAGGTTTCGTTTGAGATTGCCGGACTATATCCGATTTTCGTGCTGGCAGTGGGGCTGTTTGCCTATGCAAGCTGCGATTTCCTGGGCGGAAACGGATATTTGAGCACCTACATTTGCGGCATCATCCTGGGGAACAGCCGCATCCCGCATAAGAAAAGCCTGTTCCATTTTATGGACGGCACTGCCTGGCTGATGCAGATCATGATTTTTTTCTGCCTGGGGCTTTTATCGGTCCCGGCCAACTTCCCCGGCGTGATTTTGCCCGCCCTGGCCATTTTTGGATTTTTGCTTCTGGTGGCGCGTCCCGCGGCCACGTTTGGAATTTTAAGCGGATTCCGGTTTAAAATAAGAGAGATGCTGTTTATTTCCTGGGTTGGGCTGCGGGGCGCTTCGTCCATTGTCTTTGCGATTTTCGCGCTGACCAGCGGCGCAGTTTTTGAGCATGATATTTATCATATGGTCTTTTTTGTGGCGGCGTTGTCGGTGGCCCTGCAAGGCACCTTGCAGCCGGCGATAGCGAAGAAGCTGGATTTGGTCGACAACGAGACTACCGTGCTCAAAACGTTTACGGACTATGAGGAAGAGCATGGCACAAAACTGCTGGAGTATCCCATTGAAGCGGGCAGCCGCTTAGTAGGAAAAAGCATTATGGAAGCAAATATCCCGGAAGAAATCCTGATTGTCATGATCAAGCGGGGAGACGACGTCGTCATGCCGAAAGGCTCCACGGTGCTGGAGGCGGGGGATACGTTAGTCATCACCAGCCCGCACCTGCTGGAAGGGGATCTGAATCTGGAATAAAGTTTAAAAATACCTGAAGCAGCTTGCTGTTTTGGGGGATCGCGAGGTGGTTGTGTTTGAAAATCAAAAAACTGTCGTGGCTTTTTGCATCGGTCCTGCTGGCCGTCTGCCTGGCCGCGTGCCAGCCGCAGCAGCAAGGCTCGTTGGAGCTGCCGTCAGAAACATCGGCACTCTCTTCGGTGGGGAAATTGCCCGTCTCTTCCTCTTCTTCGCCCGAAGAAACTTCTTCCGTTTCCAGCGGCGCCGCCTGGAGCGATCCAGAACATGTGGACGACGGGTTTGTCTACCGGATAAACAAAGTCCCTTTTTCCTGGGAGCAGGGGGAGAAATCCTATGAGGTGGAGTACCTGCAAATTTTAGGGGATGCACAGGGCGACTACAGCAAAGTAAATATACTGCTGAAGGAACGTGCCATGCAGGCAGCAAACCTGTTTGGCTACCAGCCCCTGTACGACCAGGAAAAACGGGAGAACGTACCCATCACGGTGAAGACCCAAAGCGAGATTGCCTACCGGGACAATCAGATGATCAGCGTGGTTTTGCGCACGGAATATACTGTGGGCGATGGGGAACCCGTATCGATACTGGAAACAGTCAACTGCTATCTGGACGAAACCAACGACCTGGGCGCCGAGCAAACCGAATTGACGATGGAAAACATGCTCAATGTCAACGACGACTTTGCGAATCTGGTGCATACGGCGGTGCAGAACCAGACGTCTGTCAATGTGCAGGCCTATCTGACCCCGGAACGGGTCCGGGCGGCACTGGGGGCCAATCCCATCTATTTTTTGGAGCACCATCTCGTGGTGAGTCTGAGTGTACCGCAGAATTTAGGCGGGCATGTGGAAGTAAGCATCCCGTATTCCCAGCTGGCTCCGTTTATGAAGCTCAGCGAGATTTGGCGGCATTTTGTATATTAAAAGAAAGAAGGGAATCCATATGAACAAAAAGAAAGCTTTACTTTTTGCCGGTGTTGCTGCCTTAGGCGCGGCTGCCTTAGCGCACCATGGCAAGCAAAAGAAAAACCAGCAGGCCAGCCAGGGGAACCACACGGCAGGGGATCCCTCCGCCGCTCACGAGAAGAGCCGCCGCCACGACCTGGCGGACATTTGCTCCAGCCTGACCAACATGCTGAAAAAACACAAGTGGTAGATCTTGTGGGATAGGAAAGAAAGGGATAGGGAATGAAAAAAAGAACAGCCCTTGCCCTGCTGGCGGCCGGGTGCGCCCTGCTGCTGGCGGGCTGTGACGGACAGCCGCAGGAGACGGTCCCGTCTTCCGCGCAGGAAGCCTCCGTCTCCCCCGTGCCGGCAGAGTCCTTTATTACCGAGGAAGAGTACCAGCAGCAAATGCAGGGAACCCCCTGGACATTCACCGGGGTGATTTTGGAGGCGGATACTTATGAGGAATATTCCAGTATCCTGGTGGAAGGGGAGACAAGATCCGGGGATCTGACAGATGTTTTTTTGGTGGAGGAAGCCCAGTGCTTCGACGAACAGGGCCAGGCCATTGCCAGGAGCGGCCTGCATGTGGGGCAGGAAGTGGAGGTTACCTGTATCGGGGGGATTGCAGAATCCTACCCGGGCCAGACTACCGGGATAGGAGTACGCGTGCTGGGTGAAATTCCGGAGGAGGAATTGACCTTTACGTCGGAAGAAACGGTGGCAGGCTGGGATGAAATTGTCCCGGAACAATTGCTGCTGACAGCCCACGGGGAAGATGAACCAAGCCCATACTTAGCGAATCAATCGGTATTTGTCGGGGAGGAAGTGGAAATCTTCGACGCGCAGGGGAACCCGGCAGGGAAAGAAGCCCTGACGCCTGGCAGCCGTGTGCGGATTTTTTACCGGTATCGCGTAGGGGATTCGTTTGGCGGCTGCGAAAGGCTGGAGCTGCTGGACTAACCCACGCCGGATGCAAAAAAAATCAGGGGAATTGCAAAAAAATGCTTGCAATTCCCTTTGTTTTGTGGTATAGTAAGCAGGTCGAGACTGCAATAGATATGCGTTGAAGCGGGAGGTTGCGGCCCTTGCGGCTGGTTTTTCCGTGGAGTATGTCCGATTTTAAACCGGGCGAAAGAATATTTTGAGTGTATTGCGGCAACGTGCGCCTGCTGCGCATGTGGCGTGCCGGAAGGCGCGCTCCCACCGCGGTGCTTTCAGACGTTCCTTGAGGACTTACCCGGATTTTGCTGTGAAGGCGGATCCGGTTTTTCTATGCCGGGGAGGAAACACCCGGCACAGTGTTAAGTTTTTGAGGGCGCCGCCCGCCAACTACAACAAGGAGGCGATGACATGGCAGTCAAAGAAAAAATCAGAATCAGAATCAAGGGGTACGATCATCAGCTGGTGGATCAGTCCGCAGAGAAGATCGTGCAGACCGCGAAACGTACCGGCGCACGGGTTTCCGGCCCGGTACCGCTGCCCACCGAAAAGCAGGTAATCACCATCCTGCGCGCTGTCCACAAGTATAAGGACAGCCGTGAGCAGTTTGAAATGCGCACCCACAAGAGACTGATTGATATCCTCAGGCCCTCGAACAAGACCGTTGAGGCGCTCATGGGCCTGGAACTCCCCGCTGGCGTTGAGATCGAAATCAAGCTGTAAGGCTTCGGGTTTCAACCAACCATCGGATGGGGTCATGTTGGCAAAAGCCAACCAATAACCTGCACAGGAGGTAAATAGTATGCAAAAAGGTATCATCGGAAAGAAAATCGGGATGACCCAGGTTTTTGATGAAAAAGGCAAGGTGATTCCCGTTACCGTTATCGAGGCCGGCCCCTGCGTGGTCGCCCAGAAGAAGACGGTGGAAAACGACGGCTACGCTGCCATCCAGATTGGCTTCGGCGATTTGAAGGCCCAGAAGGTCACAAAGCCCATGAAAGGCCATTTCGCTAAGGGCGACGTTGCTCCCAAGCGCACGCTGCGCGAATTCCGCGTGGATAACATTGACAGCTACAACGTAGGCGACCTGATCAAAGCCGACGCATTCGCTGCCGGCGAAAAGGTCGATGTGACCGGTACCAGCAAGGGTAAAGGCTATGCCGGCGTGGTCAAGCGCTGGAACTTCGGCCGTCTCAAGGAAACCCACGGTTCCGGCCCGGTTGCCCGTCACGGCGGTTCCATCGGCATGTGCTCCGACCCGTCCAAGGTGTTTAAGGGCAGAAAAATGGCCGGCCACATGGGTGCGGAGAAAATTACCGTGCAGAACCTGACGGTTGTCAAGGTAGACGCCGAAAATAACCTGATTGCCCTCAAGGGCGCTGTCCCGGGCCCCAACGGCGGCACCGTGATTATCCGCGACAGCGTCAAGGCGTAAGGGAAGGAGGAATTGACATGCCTAAAGTAGCAGTATTGGATATGGCCGGCAAGGAAGTCTCCCAGCTGGAGCTTTCCGAGGCAGTATTCGGCATTGAGCCGAACCAAGCGGTCATGCACGACATGGTCAAGAATTACCTGGCCAACCAGCGGCAGGGCACCCAATCCGCCCTGACCCGCGCAGAGGTTTCCGGCGGCGGCAAAAAGCCCTGGAGACAAAAGGGTACCGGCCACGCCCGTCAGGGTTCCACCCGGGCTCCCCAGTGGACCCACGGCGGCGTGGTATTCGCGCCCAAGCCCAGGGAATACCGCTATTCCCTCAACAAGAAGGTGCGCCGTCTGGCAATGAAGTCCGCGTTTTCCAGCAAGGTTGCCGACAACGATATGATTGTCTTGGACGGCATCCAGATGAGCGAATACAAGACCAAGACCATCGCCGCGATGCTCAAAGCGGTAGGTTCCGAGAAAAAGGCGCTGCTTGTCCTTTCGGAAAACGATAAGAAGGTGATCGCTTCCGCTGCGAACATCCCCGGCGTAAAGACCGCCATGGTCAATACCCTGAATGTATACGACGTCCTCAATGCCGACAAATTCATTGTGGTCAAGGACGCCGTTGCCCAGATTGAGGAGGTGTATGCATAATGACAGCACAGGATATCGTTATCCGTCCGGTTATCACCGAGAAAAGCATGACCGGCATCGGCATGAAAAAATACACCTTTGAGGTAGCCAAGTGCGCCAACAAAGTGGAAATCGCCAAGGCGGTGGAGGAACTGTTCGGGGTGAAGGTAGCCAAAGTCAACACCATGAACGTACGGGGCCATTACCGCCGCCAGGGCCGTCACGAGGGCTACACCGCTTCCTGGAAGAAGGCCATCGTTTCCCTGACGGAAAACAGCAAGCCTATCGAATTCTTTGAAGGCATGATGTAATCTCTGCCGAAACCCAATGCAGAGGCAACGTATGGGGAAGCGCCATCTTCCCCGCAAAGCCATCATGAGGAGTGTGAAACCGAATGGCAATTATCAACTTTAAACCTACCACGGCTTCCCGCCGGAATATGTCGGTCACCGATTATTCCGTGCTCTCCAAGGTGGAGCCGGAGAAGAGCCTGTTGGCTCCGTTAAATAAAAAGGCCGGCCGCAACAGCTATGGCCGCATCACCGTCCGCCACCGCGGCGGCGGCAACCGCCGCAAGTACCGCATCATCGACTTCAAGCGGCAAAAGCACGACGTACCCGCTACGGTGCAGACCCTGGAATACGATCCCAACCGTTCCGCCTTCATCGCCCTGGTGCAGTATCAGGACGGCGAGAAGCGCTACATCCTGGCCCCGAACGGCCTGAAGGTGGGCGACGTGATTGTTTCCGGTCCGAACG
>CAJFOO010000066.1 GCA_904397205.1 uncultured Clostridia bacterium | reverse complement strand
TCGCAACCTGGTACGAGCCAAGCCACACGATAAACAGGTTGGTCAGGTTCATCACCAGCATCATGGCCGGCATCAGCACCACAATTACCCGGTTGACTACGAGCTGGTTTTTCGCCAGGTTGATGTTGGCGGTGTTGTAGCGGTCTTTCTCGAATTCTTCGGTTCCAAACGCGCGGATGACCATCAGGCCGTTGAGATTTTCCCGGGCGACCAGGTTGAGGCGGTCGATGAGCTTCTGCATCTTTTTGAACCGGGGCATGGCGATGGCGAAGATGGTTCCCATCAGGCAGATCATAAACAGGACGGCCAGCCCAATGACCCAGGCCATGGAGGTACTCTTGCCCAGGGCCATCACGGTGCCGCCGATGCCCACAATGGGGGCGTAGCACAGCATCCGGATGCCCATCAGGATCAGCATCTGGATCTGGGTGATGTCGTTGGTCGTGCGGGTAATGAGGGATGCCGTAGAGAAGCGGTCGAATTCCTGGTTGGAAAAGCTGCTGACCTTCTCGAACACATCCTGGCGCAAATCGCGGGAAACCCCGGCGGAAATCCGGGAAGCCAGCATGGTCACCAGGATGGTGGATACCCCGCCGGCCAGGGCGATGGCCAGCATAATGAGGCCGCACTGCAGGATATAGGCGTTTTGGATGCCGGCGGTATCCATGCCCAGCTCCTCATAGAACTTTTGGACAAAGGAAATGGCGGTCTGCTGCCGCATCATATCCTGGGTATTTTCGGATTTTTCCATGGCGGAAGCAAACGCACTTTCCGGCAGCTGTTCCAGGGCAGGGGTCATGGAATAGAGCAGGGAAAGATCCAGGTTTTCCAGCCCGCTGGAATCCGTGCTTGCCGTTTGCCCCTGGCCGGAATCCTGCAAATAGTACAGGAAGGTCCAGGCAGCTTTGCCGAATCCCTGATCCAGGGCTTCCAAAGCAGCGGAATCCATGTCCTTGCGGACATAGATATCCTCCTGCGCCAGGGCAGGATATTGCTCCAGAAGATCGGTGTTTTCCGCGCCGCCTGCGGGGATCCGCTCGTAATTGGCGTCGAGCAGTTCCCGGTCGCCGGGGGAGAAGAACACCCGCAGGAAGCGGTATCCGCCAGCGGATATGGCTTCGGGAGAGGCGTGTTCAATCCCGCCCTGTTGGATCCCTGTGCTGACGATATTCGACATGTAATTTGGCAGGTTGAGATCGCAGAAAGCCTGCGCAAATAACAGCGCAATGGCGAAAAATAAAGGCAGCAAATAGGGTTTTAAGTAACGTGCCAGTTTTATCACCAGCTATTCTCCTTTCTGAAAAGAAGTTAAGGTTTTGGTTCCTGTGGGGGGGAGACTTCCCGTTTGAGCTCCTCGTAATCGAGCTGGGAAACGATGGCATTGAGCCGCTGCAGCAGACGTGCCAGCTGTTCGGTATCGTCTGCACCGAGCTCCTGGGAGATTTTGCGCACCACCTGGCTGAAAATTTTGTGGGCGTCCTGGATAACGGATTCCCCTTTGGGGGTCAGAGACACAGCGATTGCCCGTCGGTCCCGTTTGTCGATTTCCCGGCGGATGAGCTCTTTGTTTTCCAGCGAATTGAGGATTTGGGAAATCCCCGGCTTGGAGATCCCGCCAAGGGAATGGATCTGGGAAGCGGTAACTTTATCCTCCCCTCCGGGAAGCTGGGAGAGCTGCCGGATGATCTTTAACACAAGAAATTCCCCAAACGGCAGCCCATACAGCAGTTGGGCGGGGATCTGCCGGTGGATCCGCTGGTGCTCGCTTAATGCGGAGCGCAGCGCTTCATAAGGAGATTCCTCCATATTGTCCCTCCTTTCATCATAAATTTTCATCATGGTAAATTATTTTATCCATGAATAGTTAATTAACTTAATTATAGGGGCGGCGATCTGGTTTGTCAAGAGAGAATCCATTCCTTTTGCTTATGGATTCCTGTTGCAAACAAAAACCCCCTTGCTTTTGGCAAGGGGGGTACGGGTTTATCTATTGGATAAAATGGGTCCGCAGCCGTTCTTCGTATTGGGGGAAGGGGATTCCCTGTTCCCGGCCGGCCCGCAGGTTTTTCAGCAGCCATGCCAGGTTTTCCCCGAGGGTGCGCATGGTTTGCAAGCCTTCCTCGTCTTTGCGGACGTCGTCGGGGGTAAAGCCGTGCACCTGGTTCCAATACTGGGCACCGACCACATGCATGTTGGAAATCGTAAAATATTTGTTCAGACGGTCAAATGCCGCCGTCGCGCCGCCCCGGCGGCAGGAGACGACTGCCGCGCCCAGCTTCCCCTGCATTTTGTCTCCGCTGCAAAAGAACAAACGATCCAAAAAGGCGCAAAGCTGGCCGGACGGCCCCGCGTAATACACCGGCGACCCTACAATCATCGCGTCGATGGTATCCAGGCGTTCCACGATCCCGTTGGCTGCGTCGGGGAATACGCACGTCCCGGTTTTTTTGCAGTGCATACAGGCAATGCAGCCGGCAATGGGCTTTTTCCCCAGGTACAGGATCTCCGAGGCAATCTCGTGCCGGGATAACGTCTCCTGGATTTCCCGCAGAGCGGTGTAGGTGCAGCCCTGTTCGTGGGGGCTGCCGTTAATCATCAGGACATTCATACAAATTCTCCTATCTGGTTTTGGTTTTTATGCGTTGTTTTTTTGGATGGTATCCGAATTTTGATTGTACGCTTTGGCGACGCATTTCCACTGTCCATCCATTTTCAGCAGCAGCAGGTAATCGGTAAAGTCGATCCGTCCGCCCCAGTTTTCTTCCAGTACGCGCACCACGGCCACGTTCTCCTCAATATCCACGACATCGATCCGCGCCTGGAAATTGGCGTCGCCGCCGACGGAATCCACATTGTGATAAAAGGCCTGGATGGAGCCGTGCTCCAGCTTGCCGTCGAGATACCCGAACAGCACGGCCTCGTCGCAGAAGAGTTCCCTGGCATAGGCGCTGTTGCCCTCCGCTACGCTTCTGACAAACTTCTTTGCCGCTTCTTCGACAGCCTGATATTCCGCTAATGTTGCTCGCATGATAACCGGTCCTTTCGTAAAATATTACGATACTATTGTAACCTGCGCGGCGGGGTTGTCAAGTACGCACATACGGGTGTGATACTTACCCAAAGGAAAGCGCAGTGCGGGGAAAAGGAAAAAACCGTCCGCAAGGGACGGTTTCCTTTACACCGGCACATGGACAGCAAAATAGGAAATAGGCAGGAAAAAGAAGAACATACGCACCACCTGGATGGAGATCAGGGCAATGACCGTGCCGGAGACCGCCCCCATAAAGATATCGCTGGGATAGTGGACAAAAAGATACAGCCTGGAAAACGCGATGACACAGGCCACAAACAAGGCGATAAGCCCAATGCGCACATCCATAAACATCAGGGCGGTGGCGCTGGCGAACGAGGTCGCGGCGTGTCCGGAGGGGAACGACGACCCGATGGGCCGCTTGATCAGCAAAGGGATGCTTTGGTATGTATCGCAGGGGCGTTTGCGTTCAAAGAAGGATTTAAACAGAAGGTTGTTGGCCAATGCACAGAAAATCAAGGCGGCTAACATATATACCCCGTAGCGGCTGCGCTGCTGATCCAGCAGCAGGAATGCGCCGATGACGGTCCAAAGCAGCCCGCCGTTGCCTACCAGGCTGAAGGCCAGCATGGTAATGCTTAATTTTTGCGTCTGCTTGTGATGGACGGAAAACAGGATGGTTTCATCCAAACGCTGAATCCTCCTTCTCACCAGTATCACCTCCTTTGGAATGAGGAATCGTCGGGTTTTTCTTTTTCTATTATAAAAGATTTTTCGAAAAGGATCCAGAGGAAATTGTGATTTTTTGCGTTTCCAAGTAAGAAATCCCTTTATACAGGCTCCAGGGAAGCTTCCCGCAGCATCCGGATCTCCTGTTCATATCCCGGCAGCTCGTTCGGGGTTTCCAGGACGAACGGGAGATCCCGCAGCTGGGGGTGGCGGATCAGCCGGACAATGGCGTCCAGGCCAATCGAGCCTTCCCCGATTCTGGCATGGCGGTCTTTGCGGCTGGCAAACGGGGTCAGGCTGTCGTTGAGATGGATCGCTTTGAGCCGCGCAAGGCCGATGGTTTTGTCAAACTGCTCGAGTACGCCGTCGAGATCCCCCGCAATATCGTAGCCGGCGGAATAGACGTGGCAGGTATCCAGACAGACCCCCATTTTTTCGGGGAGCTTTACCCGTTCCAGGATGGCTTGCAGCTCTTCAAACGTGCTGCCCACCTCGCTGCCCTTTCCCGACATGGTCTCGAGCAGGAACGTGGTAGTCTGATCCGGGCGAAGGGTGTCGTCCAGGAGGGCGACAATCCAGTCGATGCCGGCCTGCACGCCCTGCCCCACATGGCTGCCGGGATGGAAGTTATACAGCTGATGGGGAAGCTGTTCCATGAGCTGCAAATCCTGCGCCATAACCTGCGCGGCGAACTCCCGCACAGAAGGATCTGCCGAGCAGGGGTTGAGGGTGTAGGGGGCGTGGGCCACCAGCGGGGCGAAACCATGCTCCCGCAGCAGGGCCAGCAGGGCCTCGATGTCGGCAGGAGCGGCGGCCTTGGCCTTGCTGCCCCGCGGGTTGCGGGTAAAAAACTGGAAGGTGTCGGCCTGGAGATGTAAAGCCTCCCTGCCCATGGCAAGGAAGCCCTTGGCGCAGGAGAGATGGCATCCGATATGTAACATAAAACAGGCATCCTTTCGGTGGAGGGGAAGAAAAAAGAACAGCCGCCGCTGTTCCCCAAATTCTGCTGCGTTTTATTGCTTTGCCAGCTGTGCGTTGGCTTTTTCCACAATGTCGCCAGCGGTAATTTCTTTGCCGCAGCAGCAACAGTCGCTTTTTTTCTCCGGGTTACCCTTTTCAAACAGGTATACAATATGGGGGTTATTTTGGTAAGTAATATGGTTTGCTTTGGGGCAGGTGAATTCATCCTCCCACCAGATAAAGCCGTTGTCCTGATTAAAATACACACGCACCCAGTTTGGATTTTGATTGAACTCCTTGGCTACTTCCTCGAGCTCGGGGGACATGCTAACCTCTTTTACAGCCATAACGATTTTCTTCCTCTCTAAACATAAAATCCCCATCCCGGCATTGGGATGGCCATCCGGTTTCGGATGGAATCGACGTTTTTAGTGTACCACAGGATTCCCAAAAAATCAAGATGGATAACGGGGACGGAAAAAGGGATTCTCCGCGCAAGCGGGCTGGGATTGGGAAAAGGAATCGATGCAAGGCCCGTGGTTTTTGCGTCGCTGGCAGAAACGCGTCCATCGCGGTTTTCCCAGGAAATATTCTGTCATTTTGAAAATAAAATGCGGAGCAGACGGCTTTTTTGCATACTTTTTGCATATTTTTTCGTATAAAGCGGATGGAAAATTCCATTTTATGCCTGTTTTTTCGTTGTTTGCCACAATAGAGTTTTGGGTTTTTCAAGGATTTCGTAAATAATAGCAGGAACTGTGAAAATTCATCAGAAAATGATAGACTTTTTTCTCCCTATCTATTATAATAAATCAATAGAAGATACAAAAACAAAACAGGATGAAACGTGTCGCGGTCCCCATTCGGATTGATGACTTTTTACAGAAAGGAATTTGCGTTTTATGAAAATATGGAAACACAAAAAGCGGCTTATCGCTTTTACCTTGACGGTAAGTATAGGTCTGAGCGCCGCCCTTCCTGCTCTTGGTACAAGCCCGGTGTCTGCCGCGCAGCCGGATCCCTTAGAGGTATCGGTTTCTCCTTCTGCCATCCAGGGGGATGGCGGCACGGCAGGACAGTCCATCCGGCAGCAGGAGGGGATTGTGCAGGAAAGCCTGAAACTGTTCGGCGTTGCTCCTGCCGCCTATACAGCCGGCACCATTTCGGGAACCTCCTCCGAGGAAGGGCAGACCGCAGCCACCGTGTTTAAGGTGACGCAGCCGTATATTACCCTGCGGGTGGGTTCCACCGCCATGGTGCAGCTCGACCGTACGGTATCGGGCCTGACCTGGACCTCTTCCAACAGCGAGGTGGCCACGGTGGACAGCACCGGGAAGGTCACCGGCCTGAAGATGGGGCGGGTGAAGATTACAGCCACCGCCCCGGACGGCGGCACGGCATCCTGTATGGTTTCGGTTGGGTTTTATACCGGGATCGACGTTTCGGTACATAACAATTCCCGCAAACCCTGCGACTGGGAGCTGGTGAAGGAGCAGGGCATTGACTTTGCCATCATCCGCGCGTCGTTCGGCTGGATGGACTTCCCCGAACAGAACGACCTGAACGTAGAGGCCAATGTTGCGGGCGCTTTGGAGGTCGGCCTGCCCATCGGCCTGTACCATTACAGCTACGCAACCAATGCGGAAGAGGCGGTGCTGGAGGCGGAATATGTGATCCGCCTGCTCAATGAAAGCATCCCGGAATACAAGGATCAAATTACCCTGCCCATCGCCTACGATATTGAGGAGTCTAAAGTGGGGCATTATACGATGAGCGGCGAACAGCTTACGGAAATTGCAATGGCTTTCTGCGACCGGATTCAGGAAGAGGGATACCAGCCCGCCATATACGGCCCTACCAACATCCTGAAGAAAATGGACTGGGATGCGCTGAAAGGCAAAGGCTACAAGGTCTGGTATGGGCATCCCAAGAAAAGCGACAGCGAGTTTTTAACCTACCACACCATTTATTCCACCGATGTGCAGGCGGATATTTGGCAGTACAGCTTCAGCGAACAGGTGCAGGGAGCGATTGCCAGCGGGATTACCGATTTGAACCTGATTTACATGTCGGACGATACCGTCAGCAGCCTAGAGGCTACTACCATCACCGGGCAGTATGCTAACAACCAGATGTATTTGAACTGGGAACCTGTCACAAACGCCACCAAATACCTGGTGTACCGTGCAGGGGATAACGGGGATGTAAAAATTGTAGGCTCTACCATCTACACCACGTTTACCGACACCGATATTCCGCAGGGCGGCCCGTACAGCTACTATGTGATGGCCGTTCATGAAAATATGGATCTTTTGAAACCCTACATTTACAGTCCCGTCAGCAATATTGTCAAGACCCCGGTCGTGCTTGCGCCGGGAACAGAGGGAGTCACGCTGGATACGCAGATTGTGTATATGATTGGCGGCGTCAGTGTATATGACTTCCTGGTCAGAGGCAATAATGACGTCGATAACCTGGTAGTGGAATCCAGTGATCCAAATATTGCTTCCGTAGAGGTATATAATGCAGGAGACAGCCGGGGGGCAAAATACCGCATTACGGCAAAACAAGCCGGGACCGTACAGATACAGGTGACTTATCAGGGAGATACGGCAAGCTTTGACGCCGTGATTTATCCGGTGGGCGGCAGTATCATGCTGGATACGGTCAATTACCAGATGTCCCCGGGG
>CAJFOO010000065.1 GCA_904397205.1 uncultured Clostridia bacterium | reverse complement strand
GTATAAGCCACGCTGCGGCTGAGCACTTTGCCGGTACGGTCGAACACCACGAGCTGCACGGCCTCCCCCAGCATACGGAATGCGATCAGCACCAGCCACAGCCCCGCCCCTTGCCAAAGCGGCGCGCGCAGAAAAAGAGCCGCGGCCAGCAGGACAGGCAGGTAATACACGAAAAACGGGACATACCGGTACAGCAGCGCGGCCTGGATATACCGCCGGGCATCCATACGCATATACCGCAGGTACGCCAGCTTGTCGCGCGTCACAGAGAAAATGTGGCTGTCCGCAAACGGGCCGATAATACAGCTAAGGAAAAACAGGATATGTACCGCCACGGCAAACCCCTGTACCGGCTGGCCTTCGCTTTGCAGGAGAATCACCGGCACACACGCCGCCACAAAGACATACAGTGCCTTACAGACCAGTTCCTTGACCTGCTGGGCAAATACGGCCAGCACCGAAAGCCCCTGCTTGAGGGCATAGTTGCCGTAGAGGGAATCAGGGATATGCCTGCCGATAATCCACAGCCGTTTCAAATAATAGAAAAATACGTTAATCCAAATCGCCGCCTTCATATCGGCGATATGTTTGATGGTGTTAAGCATCCCCGTCTTCATCCTTTAACAAAGCAATAATCTGCGCTTCAAAATCCTTCTGCGCGAGCATGGCGTGATCGATCTGCCGCAAATGCCCTTCGCTCAGGATGACAATTTCGTCGCACAGATCGGTAGCGAGCTGGAGGATATGGGTGGAAAAAATCAAAATATGATTGTGCTGGATTTCGCGCAGGAGCTGCTTGATTTCCAACGCCACCACCACATCCAGGGAGGTAAGGGGTTCGTCCAGAAGAACGACCGGCGGACGGGTAATGATAAAGCAAAGCATCTGCACCTTGTTTTTCATGCCGTGGGAATAGCCTTTCATCAGGCGGTGGCGGTCTTCGGGTTCGATTTTGACCATGTCGAAATAATCGTCAATCGTCTTGCCGGAGGAGATTTGCTTTTCATGGACATCCATATAAAACTTGATGAATTCATATCCGGTAAGAAAATCCGGCAGCACCGGCGTGGAATACACATATCCCACCTGCTGCGGGGTAAGGGGTTCCCTCCTGCCGTCCTCCCAGCAGAGCGACGCCGTCCCGCTGTCTGCCTGCACCTCGTCGGTCAGGCAGTTGAACAGCGTGGTTTTGCCGGCCCCGTTGCGGCCCAGCAGGCCGTAGATTTTCCCTTTTTCAAACACGAAGGAACAATCCTGCAACACCCGTTTGTTTCCATACGATTTTTGGATATTTGTCAATTCCAACTGCACGCGGTTTCCCCTTTCTTTCATCCGGCCCCGGTTATTTTTCCAGGCCCTGTTTTTCTGTGCGGGATGTTTCGACTATTATATCGAAAAACCGGAAAATGTGCAAGAGGAAACCGGTCAGATTCCCTAAATTTCAGCAATATCAATATATATATATATATATTCTTTGATATGGATAATTAGTCGGTTTTCACAACCGTTTTTCCCAAAAACAAAAGAATCCCCCGTCCGTCCCAAACGGACGAACGAGGGAAACATCAGGATTCAGAAAAGAGATTTTATGGTTCTACCACACGGATCGGGATGGTATTCTCTATCGGTTCGCCTTCTTTTTGCGCTCGGATAGTACACACCCCTTTCCCTACCGCAGTGACTATCCCCTGTGGATCCACCACAGCGACGGCTTCATTATCCGACGTCCATTGGAAGGAAAGGTTATCTGCAAAATCCTCGGTCACAGCCAGCCGGCGTTCCTGTCCGACCTCGAGGTGGACCGCCAGCAGGGGATCCAAGTCAACCGGCTCTATCACACGCACAGGGATTTTCTCCTGGTAGGAGCCATCCGGATCGGAAACAGAAATGTAGCAGAGGCCGGCAGATACCCCGGTAACCATCCCCTGGGCATCCACTGCCGCAACCGTGTCGTTATCGGATACCCACTGGAATAAAAGGTTATCTGCGATCCGCTCAGTAAGGCTCAGCTGTGCAGTTTCCCCTTTTTCGAGAAGGACGGCAAGGACACGTTTTTCTGCTTCTTCATACGGGAGCAGTTCACCATCCTGATCGATGTCCAGCGCATCAAACAGGAACACCTTGCTATTGTCCATGTTCAACAATTCGACAGTATGTACTCCATATTCCAAACCGGTCTTTTCATAACACAGGACCACATCTAAGTTACTGGAAACCCGGTTCAAGCTGTAGCTATCCACCACCACATCATCCACCGTAACTTGGATGTTGCTGGAGCGGGTGGTATAATTTTGTGCAGCGATCCGGAATTTTGAACCCCGAAACCGGAATTTGACTTTGTGTGGTTCGGCAGACGGTTCTGTAGGAGTAATAGCTGCCGTATACCCCCCTTTATAAAAGGCCACACTTGGATTCGAATATGCTTTCCACCTGCTCCCTTCATAAACCAAGTTCGGGTCGGTATCGTTATACCGTCTCCACCCCGCTTCCGGCTGTGGTAATTTTTGTCCAATACTTGCCATTCTACCATTCTCCTTTTCATCATTCTGGAAAACCTATTTTTGTGCACAATACAATGGGCTTCTACTATAACTTGCATATTCATTTAAATTTTCCCTGGAAAAGGAAATATGGATGAAATTTTTACGCTTTATGTTTTTCCTATGTACCATTCCGCTGCCAGACTGCCAATATAAGTACCCGGCGTGTACGGTGTGCCCGGGTGCAAATAACATTGCTCCGGAGACATCCCCCGGAGTTTTCCCGTATCAATACAATAATGGCACGCACTGGTAGACGGATCGGAAACTACAAACGGCCGGCGGTATACACATCCCCTGCATGGGGTTAGATGGGTGCTCAAATGCCTTGTTTCCCAAAAGCGTTCTTCTTTTCCGTTTTGGAGAACAGACGCTGGCTTAAGTCTGTATCCCTCTTTTCCATACCATTTACAATATGCATTAAAGGCAGTAATTCTTAGCAATATCGTTTTGGGATGGATATGCTCCTTTTCCATAGACTGCACCCAACTTCTCCCATTCTCCTGCGTCAGCTCCAGATATTCTTTAAAAAATTTCTGCATGTTATAAAGATACTGTTTGATGGTTTTTTGCGTTTTCCCCTCTTTCTGAAGCCAACACGAAAACCCGGTAAAATCCGGCATCTGTTTTTCACATCCTTTCTTTTTCTTATCAGGCATCCTTTTCAGAGTATCTGATTTCCTTTTGTGAGCTTTTCGAAATTATCGAATTGCTAATTTGTGAATTTATTTTATCATCATATCGCTAATATGTCAAGAGGTTTTCGAATTAAAATCAGCAATTTGATAATTTTAAGGTTGACTTTCCTCCGGGATTACGCTATGATATTACCCAAGGAGGTGTGAAGGATTTGACTTTTGGCACACGATTAAAACAGGCGAGGGAACAGCGTGGATTCAATCAGAAACAACTGGCCGAATCGCTGGATATTACCCCCACCCGCCTCAACTACTGGGAAAAAGATAAACGGGAACCTGATATCGGGAGGATAAAGCAACTGGCTTCCGCTTTACAGGTGAGCACGGATTTTCTTATTGGCAGCCAGCCGCTTCCCAAGCCGGCCGCCCCCCTATCCCCCACACCCCCGGAAGCCGAACACCTAAAAAAATACCGTGCCTTGGACGGGCACGGCAAAACGATTGTAGATTTAGTATTAGACGAGGAATATAAACGGATAGTTTCTGCCCTCAAGCCCGAGGAACCCGAAGCCAATCTCATCCGGCTGGATTTCTCCGAGCAGCCCTGCTCCGCCGGACGCGGCACATATCTTGGCCAGGATGTATTCTCGGAAATCCAGGTCGAGGAAAACGCCCTGACCAAGCGGGCCAGCTTTGCCGTACCGGTATCGGGCGACAGCATGGAACCCATCTATTCCAACGGAGATATCCTCCTCATTGATAAAAATGCGGAAGTCCTGCCCGGGGATGTCGGGCTGTTCATCCTGGATAACGAAGGCTATGTCAAGAAGCTGGGCAAAAAGGAACTGCTTTCCCTGAACCCGGACTACCCCCCCATCCCCCTAGAGGATTCCGTCCGCTGCTGCGGCAAGGTCATTGGCCTGCTGCAAAAGGGGTGGATAAAAGGAAAAGGGGTGTCTGCCGCCGATGTTTGATCCCAGCATCCTGTTTTTCCTCACCGAGCTGGCCGGGGTCATCGCGGCCGCCGTCTCCGGGGCCATGCTGGCCATGGAACGCAACCTCGACCTGTTCGGCGTCATCTTCCTTGGCGTAGTCACGGCCATTGGCGGCGGGGTTATCCGTGATCTCCTGCTGGGGCAAATCCCCCCGGTGGCCTTCCTCAACTATATTTACCTTACTACCGCGGCAGCCACCGCGCTACTGGCCTTTTGCGTGGGCGCCTGGAAGTATTCCCGCGGCCGCCCCTTGCCGGCCATCCCTTTTGTCAATGAGGCCGCGCTGAATTTTTTCGACGCGGCCGGGCTGGGGATTTTTTCCGCTATTGGGGTGCAGAATACTATCCGTGCCGGCTTTGGGGATAACGCTTTTTTCTGCATCTTCCTCGGCCTGATTACCGGCATTGGCGGCGGGATGCTCCGGGACGTCCTCAGCCATGCCACCCCTGCCGTGCTCCGCAAGCATGTGTACGCCCTGGCCTCCCTGGCCGGCGCCGCTGTCTATTACCTGCTCCAGTCCTATTCGTCCACCTTTGCCATTGCGCTGAGCACCCTCATCGTCGTGCTGCTGCGGCTGCTCGCTGCCCGTTACCGCTGGAAACTCCCCCGCATCCCTTTCCCCGCCAAGGAAGAGCCCCGCCGCTGATCCCCGCAGCAAAAAACCGCCTGTCCAATGAGGACAAGCGGGGTTTTCTTATGTTTTCACGGGCCAATCCATGAATTCCTCGTAGATGGTCTGCACATAGCTGTTGCCGCCCAGCTTACGGTAGGACTCAAACAGCTTGACCATATCCTTGCGCTCGTAGGTCGGCACTTCCTTTTTGGGCAGGTATTTAAAATACAGATCCGTGATGCTGTCCCTGAGAAGCGATAACTGCGATTCCTTGAAGAGCCGGAGCATCGCCTGCTTGCTTTCCTCGGCCGCCATGAGCTGCTGCATCATGGCCCGTACTTCATCCACTGCCGCCCGGGTTTCCTCCATATGGGAGGTCTTGCGGATCCATCCCGCTATCTTATTTCGCAGCGGCTTGCACAATAAGGTAATCAGGGTGATGCACGACAGCACCACCCCGATAACCGCCCCGATGTTGGTGATAATTCCCACCGGTTAGCCCTCCTTGGGTTTTTCGTAGGTCAGGGCCTGCGAACTGTCGCCCAGGCCCTTGGTGGTAGGGTCGGTGACGAGGTTCCACAAAGACACGATGACCGACACAATTACCACCGGATTGGACACAGCTTGTACAAAAACCTGCCCAAAAGCCGCCCAGCTTGTCATATCGTTCCAGGAAAGGCCGAAGTAGGCCAGGATAGGCGCAACAATCGCCACAATTACCTCC
>CAJFOO010000064.1 GCA_904397205.1 uncultured Clostridia bacterium | reverse complement strand
TGGCCCGGCCCGCCAGCCGTCCCCGGCCGGATCGGCCCACCACCTGGGTGATCAGATCGAACGCCCGTTCGCTGCTGCGGAAGGTATCGCCGTACAGCATCTGATCCACAGAAAGCACCCCAACCAGGGTGACGGATGCAAAATCCAAGCCTTTGGCCACCATCTGGGTCCCCAGCAGGATGTCGTATTCGCCTGCCGCAAACGCGCCAAGGTGTTTCTCATAGGAAAACCGGCTCATGGTCGAATCGGCGTCCATACGCAGTACCCGGGCCTGCGGAAACATCTCCCGCAGCTGCTCTTCCGCCCGCTGCGTCCCCAGCCCCGTATACCGCACCCGGTGTTCATGACAGTGGGGGCATTCGTCGGTAAACGGGGCGCTGTATCCGCAGTAATGGCACATCAGCCGGCGGTTTGCCGCATGGTAGGTCAGGGAAATGCTGCAGCTCGGACAAACCAATACTTCCCCGCACGCCCGGCAGGAAACAAAGGTGTGATATCCCCGGCGGTTCAAGAGCAGGATCGACTGCCGCCCCGCCTGCAAATTTTCCGCGAGCGCGCGGGCCAGGCTCTGCCCAAAAACAGACGGATCCCCCGGGGGAATTTCCCGGTTCAAATCCGCTATCACCACTTCCGGAAGCTGCGCCTGCCCGTAACGGCAGGGAAGCTGTGCCAGGGTATACTTCCCCTGCCGCGCCGCGTAAAACGTCTCCACCGACGGGGTCGCGGAAGCCAGCAGCAGCAGCCCCTTATGGTAGGCGCAGCGGAAGCGGGCGACCTCCCTGGCATGGAAGCGCGGGGAAGCCTCGGATTTATACGAGCTTTCCTGCTCCTCATCCAGGATCACCAGCCCCAGCCTGGCAAATGGGGCGAATACCGCCGAGCGGGTACCGATAGCGATGCAGGCCTCCCCCCGCTGTACGCGCTTCCATTCGTCGAGGCGTTCCCCGGCGGAAAGCCCGCTGTGGAACACCGCCACACGCCGGCCGTACCGCCGGTGGAACCGGGCCACCATCTGCGGGGTGAGGGAAATTTCCGGCACCATCAGGATGACCCCTTCCCCCTGCTGCAAAACAAAATCAATCAGCCGGAAAAACACCCAGGTTTTCCCGCTGCCGGTCACGCCGTACAGCAGGGCGGTGCGCCCGGTATGGGCGTCGTAAGCATCCCGCAGCGTGTCGAAGGCTTCCTGCTGATCCGGCGAAAGATGAAGGGGTTCCTCCTGCGGCAGTTCCTGCGGAGGAGAATATGGGCTGCGGTATACCTCCTGCTGCGTAATTTGCAGGATCCCACGTTTCACCATGCCCTGCACTACAGCGGGCGTAACCCCCGCAAAATAGCAGGTTTCCTTCACCGACGCGATCCCCACATCCCGCAGCACGCGGTATACTTCTTTTTGCCGTGGCGTCAGGCGATCCGGTTCCCCGGCTTTCGCCTGCCCCGTCAGCGAGACCATGCGGCAGGCCGCATCGCCAATCCCCCGCACAGTCTGGATATCTTTGCGCAGAATCCCCTGGGTACACAGCTGTTCCAACAGCCCGCTTTTGGGATCCAGCCCCAAATCGCGGCAAATCTTCTCTGCGCCGACCGGCTTTTCCTTCCCTTGCAGATACTGAATAACCTGCTTTCCCGCATCCGGCAGGCCGGATTCTTCCGCAAGCGGCCCGGCCAGGGCGTAAGACGGTTGCACTTTCCAGTACAGCCCGCCGGGAAGCAGCAGCTTCACCGCTTCAAACAGGGTGCAGAAATACCGCTCCTTGAGCCAATATACCAGCCGGATCATTTCTTCGCTGAGGAGCGGCTGCGGATCGAGCACCTGCACCAGGCTTTTGAGCGACAGGGTCCCGTCTTCCGGCTCCCCAACTGCAAGCAATACCCCTTGCCGCTGCCCTCCTTTGCCGAACGGCACCAGCACCCGGCAGCCGGGCTTTGCCGCGTCCCGCAGAGACGCGGGGATACGGTAATCAAAGGGCTGGTCAAATCGATAGGTTGCCCGATCCACCGCCACCTTGGCCACCAGTTCCATGTCTTACTCCCCATCCTCCTGCACGGGAGCGGAAGCATCTGCCTCACCGGAAGATTCCGTTTGCGAAGCGGATGCTTCCGCCGAAGGTTTGGCACAGATGCAGTCGATCCTTCCGCACACTTCGCAAGGCTGCGGCTCAATGATTTTAAACTTATGATCAATGTATTCCTGCACCGCTAAATCCACAGGCTTTTCTTCCAGGATTTCCCCTTTTAATTCCGCTTCGCTGGCAATTTCCCGGGCCTTTTTCGCAATCCCCACCACCAGGGAATAATCGCTGATATGTTGGTTTTCTGTCAACTCCACAGAAGGTTTGAGCATCTTTAACACCCTTTCCAGAATTCGTATATGTTTTTCATGCGGGAAAATTTCTGTTTCTCCGCCACCAGGATCGACTGGATAATCCGCACGGTTTCTTCCACCGTTTCATTGACGACCACATAATCATAGCCGTCCATCCCGGCAATCTCCTGCCGGGCGGTTTCCATGCGCTCCCGGATGGTTTCCTCGTCTTCCGTCCCCCGCCCCCGCAGCCGGCGCTCCAATTCTTCCCAGGAAGGCGGCAGCAGGAAAATCCCGACGCTGTCAGGACACCGCTCCTTCACCTGGCCGCCGCCCTGCACTTCAATCTCCAGCAGCACGTCCAGCCCTTCCCCCTGCCACTGCCGGACGGGAGCTTTCGGCGTGCCGTAATACTTGCCGCAGTACTGGGCATATTCCAGCATCCCGCCCCCCTGGATTTCCTTTTCAAATTCCTCCCGGCTCAAAAAGAAGTAATGTTCCCCGTGGGATTCTCCCTGCCGGGGAGCGCGGGTGGTGGCGGATACGGACAGACGGATCTGCGGGGTTTGCTCCAGCAGGGCTTTGACCACCGTCCCCTTTCCCGCGCCGGACGGGCCGGACAAAACCACCAATAAACCGTTTTTACGCATCCTCATCCAACTCCTCGTCGTCCATCCCGTCTTCCCGATCGCTGAGCCGGTTCGCTACGGTTTCCGGCTGGATGGCCGATAAAATTACATGGTCGCTGTCGGTAACAATCACCGCCCGGGTACGCCGGCCATATGTCGCGTCAATCAGCGTGCCCCGCTCCTTGGCGTCCTGGATCACCCGTTTAATCGGCGCGGACTCCGGGCTGACTATGGCCACCAGCCGGTGGGCGGAAACCATATTCCCAAAGCCAATATTGATGAGCTTCATGGTATCGACTCCTTTTCCCATGATGAAAATTTTCGTGATTCCCGGCACGGCGGCGGCCTTCCGGAAACCGCTATTCGATATTTTGCACCTGTTCGCGGATTTTTTCAATTTCGGCCTTCAGGTTCACAACCAGATACGCCGTTTGGGTATCCTGCGCCTTGGAACCGATGGTATTGGCTTCCCGGTTCATCTCCTGCACCAGAAAATCCAGTTTGCGTCCCACCGGCCCTTCTTCCTGCAAAATGCCAAGCAGTTGATCCACATGGCTGCGCAGCCGGACGGTTTCTTCTGCCACAGCCGTTTTATCCGCAAATACGGCGGCTTCCATCAGGACCCTCTGGGGATCCACCTGCATGTCCGGCAGGATCTCCTGCAAACGGGCCAGCAGGCGTTCCTCATATTCCTTCACCGCCTGCGGGGAACGCTCCTCCACCTGCTCCACAAGCTGCAAAACCGTCTCCGCCCGGTGCTGGATATCTTCCTGCATCCGCTTCCCTTCCTGCGCGCGCATCGAGAGGAACCGTTCCAGCGCCAGCTCCAGCGCCGGCTGTACTGCCTGCCAGACCGCCTGCTCTTCCAAAGGGGCTTGTACTACCTGGAGGACCTCCGGGCAGCGGGCCAGCTCCCCCGCGGAAAAATATGGGCTGGCTCCGTGTTCCCGGGCAAGCTCCCGCAGGGCTTTGGCATATTGCGCGGCCACACCATGGTGGACAAAGACCTGTACGCTTTCCTCTTCTGGAAACTCCAGGGAAACCGAAAGCTCTACCTTCCCGCGGAACACCCTCCCCTGCATCGCTGTGCGAAGGCGTTCTTCCAGAAAGGCGCACCGCTTGGGAACCCGGAAGGCATATTCCACAAATTTATGGTTGACCGCCTTCATCTCTACAACGGCCCGGCGGCCGTCCTGCGTCCATTCGCCCGATCCATAGCCCGTCATGCTTTTAAGCAAAGGGATCCCCACCTTTTCCGTTTATCCGCCAGCAGGAAACTGCTGAATAATTTATTTTACCAGTTTTATTGCACAAATGCAAGCCGCGCGTGTATCCCGGCGCCCCTCGCGGCCCTCTTCCGGTTTTCCTTATGTCCGCGGCGCTTGCTTCCCCGCCTTGGCGGCGGCCAGCAGCTTTTTGACTTCTTCCGCTGTAAGACGGCGGTATTCCCCCTGCTGGAGCATCCCCAGCTTGACCGGCCCGCAGGCGATACGCTTGAGCCGCGCGACTTCCAGGCCGAGCGCCTCGCACATCTTCCGGATCTGCCGGTTGCGCCCCTCCTGCAGCAGCATCTCCAGCACCACCCGGCCCGGCTCCTGCGAAATCACCTTCACCTGGGCAGGCAGGGTTTTCTCGCCGTCGATCATCATCCCCATGGTCATCTGGGTAAGCTGTTCATCCGTCACGCCCGGCCGCACCGTGACCCGGTAGGTTTTGGGTACATGCATGGAAGGATGGGTCATGGCATTGGCAAATTCCCCGTCGTTCGTCAGGAACAAAAGCCCTTCGGAATCCCGATCAAGCCGGCCCACCGGATAGACCCGGCCCGGCACGTCCGCGACCAGTTCCGCCACACAGCGCCGATCCATTTCGTCATGCATCGTCGTGACGTAACCCCGGGGCTTATGCAGCAGCAGGTATATTTTTTTCGCGCTGGAAACCACCGGCTTGCCATGGACCTGCACCTTGTCTTTCCCTGGATCCACCTTGTCTCCGATTTTCGCCGGCCGCCCGTTGACCTTGACCTGTCCGGCTGCAATCATTTCTTCCGCCTTCCGCCGGGAGGCGATCCCGCAATCCGCCAGCATTTTTTGCAGGCGCACTTCCTTTTCTTTTGCCATATCTGCTCCATCCTTTTGTTATGCATTTATCCGCCAAACCAACGGCAAACCGTATCCCAAAGCCGCGAAAGCCAGGACTTTTTTGCCGGGATTGCCGCTATGTCTTCCTGGACAAGCAAGGGGGTTTCCCATACGGTTTCGCCCTCCAGGGTATACCGTACAAGCCCTACCTGCTGTCCCTGCGTGAGAGGACCGTATAAAAACCGCGGCAGTTCCACCTCGCGCTGCAAACGGGAATCTTCCCCTTCCTTCAGTACCACCCGGCCGGATTCCTTTGCCTTTACCCATACGGTATCCTGCTGGGCCCCTACCACCGGCACGGAAAATTCGGAACGGGTCTGTTCCACCGGATACTCATGCAGCAGGGAAAACCCATAGTCGAGCAGGGCCTTGTGATCGTTCCAGTCGTCGGGGGCATTCAGGGTCACTGCCACCAACTGGACGCCGTCGCGCTCGGCGGCAGAAACCAGGCACCGGCCGGCTTTTTTGGTAAACCCGGTTTTCACCCCGATGCATCCTTCATACATAGACAATAGCCGGTTATGATTCCCCAGCATTACCGTCTGTTCCGGTTCCAAATAGGTAACCTTCACCTGCTTTTGAGAGCAGATCGCCAAAAAATCCGGGTTCCGGATCGCCGCCGCCCCCAAAACCGCCATATCCTTTGCCGTGGAATAGTGCGCCTCGTCATCCAGGCCCGAAGGGGTCACAAAATGGGTGTTTTCCATCCCCAGTTCGGCTGCTTTGGCGTTCATCCGGCCGGCAAACGCCTCTTTAGAGCCCGCCATGGCAATCGCCGCCGCATTGGCCGCATCGTTACCGGACACAGACAGCATTCCCGCCGCCAGATCCCGCAGTGTCAGCCGATAGCCGGCCCGCAGTCCCATGGAAGATCCTTCCACCGCAACCATTTCCTGCGTTATGGTAATTTCCGGGTTCGACTGTGCCGCCTGCTCCAGCGCCAGCAGGGCCGTCATGATCTTGGTCGTGCTGGCCATGGCCAGGCGTTCATTTTCCTGCTTGCCGTACAGCAGTTCCCCGGTATCCGCACGGATTAGCGCAGCCGCCTTCGCCGATACCGAGGGCGGGCTCTGTGCAGCAAAGGCCTCCCCGGGCCACAACGCAGTACAAACAGCCAGCACAAGCAAGAACAGAAATGCCTGCCGAATCACCCTGCCAAGAATATCTGTATTTTTTCTTTTTGTTTGAAACAAAGCAACCACCTGCCAATGGTAATACTATGCAGGCGATTGCTTTGTTTAGACGTTCTATTTTCCCCGCAGGCAAAGAAAACCGCTTAAGCCTGGTCTGCCTTTTGCAGCTTTGCCTGTTCTTTTTCCGCTTTCTTTTCCGCTTTTTTCGCCGCGCGTTCTTCCTTCTTCTTGTCCAGGAAATCCCCAACCTTGTCCATCACGTCGGGCATTTTCTCAATGACGCGGTCCACCGAGCTGATAAACGGTTCCACCTGGATCATTTTGACGTCCCCGTTATGGATCGCCAGGAAAGCA
>CAJFOO010000063.1 GCA_904397205.1 uncultured Clostridia bacterium | reverse complement strand
GTAGTATCAGCAGTTCCAGCACATACAGCGTAAGCAGTTCCTATTCTACCAATAAAGGCCTTTCCGGTTTGGTATCCGGCATGGATACAGATACGCTGGTAGAGCAGATGCTCTCCGGCACGCAAAGCAAAATTGACAAGGTAGAAGGAGAAAGACAACAGCTTCTTTGGAAGCAGGAAATGTATCGGGAAATCATTACCTCCATCAATTCCTTTCACAATTCGTTCTTCAATTCCTCTTTTGATGCATCTTCTGCCAATAATCTCGCTTCCGCCGATTTCTTCAATTCCATGGTCTCCACCGTCACCAGTGGATCCAATGCATTGAAGATCCTCAGTTCTTCTTCCGACGCTTCCGTGGGAGATATGGATGTGATCGTCGAGCAGCTCGCTTCTTCCGCCAAAATCCAGGGAAGCCAAGGCAAGCTCAGCAACGACAGCATCGTGGGTGTCATCCCCAATGCGGATCAGATCGAGACGCTGTTCCAGTCAAAGACCGTAACATTTGAGGCCAATGGCCAAAGTATCACGGTAGACTTGGCAGGTATCACCAGCCAGGACGATTTGGTTTCCACACTCAACAGCCAGCTCTCTTCGATTGGCGCCAGCGTGAAGGTTGAAGACGATAAGCTCGCTATTCTTTCCAACGCCAACACTTCCGTGACAGTTTCCGGTTCGGAATGGGGCCTGAAAACCCTGGGCTTCTCGCAGGAAACCACATCTTCTTATAATCCAAACGTGGGGGCGCAAATTCTGAGCGCTTCCACCCAGCCAGACTTTACGACCGGCATCAATTTTGAAATTACATTCAACGGAACCGCTCACCAAATTTATGTTGACCCCAAAGCCGGCCCCAACGGGGAAATCACCCCCGATGCCATTAAAGCCGCTCTGGCCGAAAGCATTGCCAAGGAATTTGGCGGCACCGCGGCAGCCGACGGCACAGTAACCGGCGGGTACATCGATTTGCAATACGATGTCCAGGATGACGGGACCGTAGCCTTTGTACTGGGCACCACACAAGACAATCAGTTCTCTATCACGGGGGCGGACGCGCAGGCCTTGGGGATCCAACCCGGCGCCAGCAGCCGGATCAGCACGTCTTCCAAGCTCAGCGAACTCAACGGCGTGGTGGGTGATTCCTTTACCTTCACCATTAACGGCAAGGAATTTTCCTTCTCCGGAGACGATACGCTGGGTTCCATGATCAACACCATCAACAGCAGCGGCGTAGGGGTCACGGTTTCGTATTCTTCTTTGAGCGATACCTTCCTGATCCAGTCCACAAATACCGGCTCTAAATATGGCATTGACGTGTCCCAGCAGGAAGGGAATCTCCTGAGTGTGCTCATCGGCAAAGACCAAAATGGCGACGATATCCTCTCTGCCGGCAGTTCGGTTTCCAGCAAACCGCTGACTACCAAGCTGATCGAAGGCTCCGGCGCACCGGATCTCAACGCTGCACTGGGCAGCGAGGTGTCCTTCAGCATCAATGTCAACGGGGAGGATCATACCTTCTCCGTATCTGCTGTAGCCGGCACCCAGCTCACCGCAGATCAGGCCATTGAAGAGATCAACAAGCAGCTTGCCAAAAAGTTTAAGGACGAAACAAGCGGCAACCCCACGATCTTTATCAATGCCGAGACCGGCAACCTGGAAGTTACCGACGATTCTGTGGTCAAATTCAAACAGACATCCGCTTCGCTGGGGAATTCCAGCCAGGCATCTTCCGCCAAGCAAAAGGATTTGGCCTTGTTCTTAGGCTTTAACGTGACCGAAAAGAGCAACATCGCCACCGCCGACACCGATATTTCCGAACTGAGCGAGGCTTCCCGTCTGGCTGTGAGCAGCCTGGCTACCTCCGGCAAACTGGGGGATATTTCTGCACAGGGGATTTCCTTTGCTGACGGACGGCTTGTTGCTACCAAGGATGCCAAAGATATCCTCAAAAACAACGAGGATCTGCAAACATTCTTTGGGATGGAGAACGTAGACTTTGACGATCCGAATGCCGACAACGCATTTGAAAAAATCTTTGGGGATGGCACTTTGGCCGCAGATGCTGTACAGGGCGGAACCGACGCGATCGTCACGATTAATGGGATTCAGGTTGTCCGCAACAGCAACACCTTCACCGTGGACGGTGTGACCATGCAGGTGACGAAGGTCAGTGACAAAGACAGTAACGGCAACGCCATTGCTTCCACCATTTCCACTTCCCGCGACGTGGACAGCATCGTGGAAACCGTGAAAAACTTTGTAGATGAATACAATAAACTAATCGAAACCCTCAATGGCTATGTGGACGAAGAAGCCAGCTACCGCGATTATGCACCGTTGACGGACGCACAAAAGAAGGAAATGTCCGAACGCCAAATCGAACTGTGGGAAGAAAAAGCAAAGGAAGGCCTTTTGCGCAACGACAGCGATATTGAGTATTTCCTCAACGCCATGCGTACGGCTTTATATACTAAGCCTGCTTCCTCAAAGTTCGCCTTGTATAATATCGGCATTGAAACCGACGAGTGGGAAGAGCAAGGCAAGCTCCACTTTGACGAGGCCGCGTTCCGGGAAGCATTATCCTCGGATCCCGAGTCTGTCAAAAACCTGTTTACCGACCCCGAAAACGGGCTGGCTGTACAGTTGGAAACCATCATGGACAACACCGCCAATCTCAGCTCTGCCAACCCCGGCACATTGGTTTCTTTGGCTGGCATGGACGGGTATATTTCGGATGACACCAGCACCATCAGCCGCGAATTGAAGGATCTGGAAGAGCGCATTGAAACCCTGAAAACCCGGTATGAAGCCGAGCGCCAGAAATACTGGGATCAGTTCAACAAGATGGAAGTAGTTTTGTCCAACTATTCTACCCAGGCCGGCTGGCTGGCTCAGCAGTTCGCCTATTAATCCGTCTCTATTTCTGTAAGGAAAACCAATGAGGTGAAACCATGCGAACCAATCCCTATGAATCGTATAAAAAACAATCCATTATGACCATGACCCCTGGCGACATGCTGTTCACCTTATACAGTGAGGTTGTCAAGCAATGCACGGTGGGGAAAAATGCCATTGTCAAAAAGGATTTTGGGGAAACCAACCAGGCTCTCCAAAAAGCACAGAAAATCCTTGCCCATTTAAAGGCAACACTGGATTTTAAATATGATATCTCCAACAATCTGTCCGCCTTGTACGACTACTTTATCGAGCAGATCCGCTCCGCTAATATCCGTAAAGATACCGCTCCTTTGGACGAAGTTATCCCCATGATTACGGAATTGCAAGAGGCGTATGCGCAGGCAGATAAAAATTCCCGCACCAAGCAGGCATAAAAAACAGCACAGGGCTTCAAAAACCAAAACGGGAAGAAGCCCTGTGCTTCCTTATTCGTGAATTTGCCTAAATTTGTTGGGATTTATTTTCTGGACAGATTCGCAAATTTATGGTATAATAGTTGCATTAAATGTTAGTTTCACTCTTATTTTGTATAAGAAAGGTGGGTATTTATGCTGTTTTTTAATTCCACCAGCTTCAAAGCGATGGAAAACGGTCTGCAAGCCTCGTGGCTGCAGCAACAGGTAGCCGCCCAAAACCTGGCCAATTTGGAAACCCCCAATTATAAGGCCAAAACCGTGTCTTTTTCCGACGCGATGCAACAGGCAAATGAACAATTTTCCAACAGTGCGCGGTACTCCTTCCGAACCGAGATCGAGACCCGGGAAGATACTTCTGCCCGTTTGGACGGCAATAATGTGGACACCGATAAGGAAAGCTTGGTTCTTTACAAGGCTTACGCTCAATATTCGTATTTAACTCAGAAAATTAACGGGTCGTTCTCGAATTTCCGTTATGTGTTAACTAACGGCCCGCGATAAGTGAGAGGAGGAGCGTTTTATGTCCTTTTTAAGTTCTTTGGATATTTCCGGCAGCGCGTTAACCGCAGAGCGGTACCGTGCCGATATCATTCTGCAAAATATTGCCAATGCCGACATTCCTGCCGCCGCCGGGGAAGAACCCTATCGGCGTAAGCAGGTGGTGTTCCAGGAGCGCCCCCTTACCTTTGGTGAAACCTTGCGGGGGGTACAGGAAGCCAATGTGAAGAGCGGCGGCGTGCGTATTACCGAAATTGTGGAAAATGACCGCGATTTCCGGCCGGTCTATGATCCGACAAACCCCAATGCCGACGAAGACGGATATGTATATTATCCCAACGTGGACACCACCGAAGAGAGAATTGATCTGATGGCGGCTGTAAACGCATACACGGCAAACCTGACTGCTCTTTCCGTTGTAAAAGCTATGACGATGCAAGCTTTAGAAATCGGGCGGCAATAAACCCGGAAAGGATGTTGCCCCGTGATGGATACCGAGTATTTTTGTCAAAGAATCCAGTGCTCCCGTGATGACAAACAGGAATGTCTGCGGATGGTATATTTATTGGCGGATGTAGCCTATACCTATCGCAGCGGGGGAATTATGGCGGTGGACAGCTTAATCAGCCATAATAAAGTAAAATATTCTGCTGTGTTCTTGAACCGTGCCCTACAGGTATTTATTGACGCAAAAGAAGTTTCCCAAATCCGCACGGTACTTTATAATTGTATTATTGCATCGAATTTTTCCGGCCGCAGTTTTCTGAGCGCCGTAATTATTACAGAAACCCTGGCCTGCCTGTTTGATCAGGAGGATCTGGACTACATATTTACCTTCTTAGTCCCTTCTTACTTTGGGATGGACTATGAAGATACGGCACGCAGGGCGTATCAGGATTACCGGAAAATGCGCATGATGGAAAATTCCAAAACAAAATCTTAAAAAATCACTTGCGGCTTTCGTTAAAAACGAAAATATATGCAAGAAAATGGATGTAGAAAACTCTCTTGATTCGATACGGTAACCTATTTTGTTACCATAAAAGAGGGTTTTCTCTTTTTATTTTCAGAAAATCCTTGACTTTCTTTGCCTATCAATACTATAATAAACTTTGGTAAGAAAAAAGATATTTTTGAGCTTTTTATTTTTATTCATATATAGTGTATATATATTCTTTCAAATGTGAAATTTGATGTAAACCATAAAAATATACATAGGAGGACGAAAAAGCTATGAAAAAGGCAATCAACCAATCCCTTCTCACCCTCATTTTGAATCTCGGCTCGATCTTGATGCTGCTGATCATCGCCGCTTTGAGCACGGTTGTTGTCGTATTTGCCAGCTCCACCTCATCTGCGCAAAACGACCGGTACGCCCTGATCAACGCCGCCGAGCAGTTCCTGAACGGATCGGAAACCCTCACGAACGAGGTGCGCGC
>CAJFOO010000062.1 GCA_904397205.1 uncultured Clostridia bacterium | reverse complement strand
TTTGGAAAGCAAGTCGGTGAACGAGGGCACCCGGATGGAGTAATTCCCCTGGTCAGTCATGACCGTACGCCCTGCCTGTGCAGCGGTTACCGTGACAGTATCGCCATTAATATCAAATGTAAATTCGTTAGCCGCCTGGTCATACGTCACAGTGACATTCTGGCCGCTTATATCCGTGCCATCTGTTCTGGTCACAGTAAATCCAGAAATACCGCCGACATCCGTCAGAACACCGTTAGTGCCGCCCGTACCGGCCATTGCATTAAAGGTTGCGCCGCCTTGCGTCGCCATGTACTGGATAACCTGGCTGTAAGACGGATAGTTGATGGTAATGGTGTCGGTGGTGCTGGTGCCGTTTTTGAGCATCAGCTTGCCGGATGCATCCATCTGATCCGCGGTTACGGTGCCGGTATAGGTTACGCCGCCCACTGTCGCGGTGATGGTGAACACATCGTCTTCACCGCCCACGCCAGTTCCATCTAATGTGCGTTCAATGTGGAATACCGGCAAACTATTCTCGTCGCCGGCAAAATCGTTGCCCACCTCGGCAATGGAGAAGCCGCCGAAGAACCGGCCGTCACCGGGCATGGTAATGCTGCCCTTCTTCACGCCAAAGTTGACGCCCACAATCTCCTCGCCGGTAAGCGGGGTGATAAACGCGTCGGCCGGGTCGGTCGTGATGGTGAATTCTCCAGCCTCATGCTGCGCACCGCCGTTGGCCTCGGTAATCGCGTCGTTGATGGCGGTTTGCAGGTCTGCCAGGCTCGCGAATTCCTCGCTGGCGTTGAGGGTGATGGTGATGGCACTGTTGGAGATCGTTGCCTGGGCCTTCTGGCCAATCGGCAGGGCCGAGCTGGAAGTAAAGCTGAAGGAAACGTTGCCGGCCGTGGTGGCATTTTGCGCGGTAATGGTGAAGGTTGTGCCATTGATCGACTGGCTGGCGGTTGCCTGAGCAGCTTCTACCGCGCCGAGGGCGTCCAGCTTGATGCGCTGGGTGCTGGGCTCACCGTTGACGGTGGTGCTGCCCAGGACAAAGTTGCCGTTTACGTCGGTGAGATAGCCGTTGGAATCGTAGTCGAGCATACCGGCCTTGGTGTAGAAGATATTGCCGTCAGCGTCCATGACTTGCAGGTAACCCTCGCCGGTGATGGCTACGTCCAGGCCAAAGCCGGTGCTCTGCATACTGGACTGGGTCATCTGGGACTGCACGGCAAGGAGCTGGGAGCCGTAGCCCACGGTAGACGGGTTGGTACCGCCGCGGGATGCGGTGCCGGCAGAAGCGGAGCGCAGGGTCTGATAGAAGATATCGCTGAAGACTGCACGCTGGCTTTTAAAGCCGTAAGTATTTACGTTTGAAATATTGTTACCGATAACGTCCATTTTGGTCTGGTGGGTCTTGAGGCCCGCCACGCCAGAAAACATTGCTCTATTCATGTATAAGTTCTCCTTTATACAGCTTGGGACCGCTGCCCCTCTCTGTCAATCCAGGGGCAGAAGAGCTTCCCGAAAGGGTCCGGCTCACATAATGACAGTCCCGTCGATATTCGTGAACACATTGCCGTCCAAATCGGTACCATGAACGGCGGTAATGACCAGGTTGTTGCGGACATTGACGACAAAGGCCGTTTTATCCACCAGGATGAGGGTATCGTTGAGGCCCTTTTCCTCCGCCAGACGCACCCCGGCATTCAGGCGGGCGATGTTGTCGGCCGAAAGATCAATGCTGCGCTGTGCTGCGCGCTGGGCCGCATGCTTGGAGAAGGAAACGCCCTCTTGCTCCTGCAGCAGGGTATCCAGCACCTGGCTGAACGATTCCTTTGGCTGCTGCGTTTGGGGCACAGCCTGGGGCTGCGCAATTCCCGGTTTGCCAGTCACCACGGCAGCGGCCAAATTCATATGGTAATCCAGTGGTGACACCTCCCTTTTTGTTTTGCAGTTGCAGTTCCGCCTGCCGGCGCGTTACGCCGGGACGGAAGCACAAAACCTTACTCTACGGATTTGGTCTTGAACGACACGGACTGGTATACTGCCTTGTTGCCGTTGGCGTCGGTAACCACCACGTTCACATAATAGGTCGTATCGGGTTCGAGGCCGGTCAGCTCGGCAGTAAGGTCTTCGTCGAGGGTCGCGTTGGTAATGCGGCCGCCAAATGCCGTACCGTTTTCTTCCACCGCTTCCACGGTATTGAAATCCGGATCGGTCGAATAATACGCCTGATAAACCAAATCGCGGTACATCGTGGCGTCTTCGGTGGGCAAGGTCCAGGAGAAGGTGCCGCCTTCTTCGGTAAGATCGGTATAGGAAACGTGCAGCTCCGAGGGATCCACCTGGCATACCCCGTCTTCCACGGGCTCGTTGATCTGCATGATTTCTTCGAGCTCATACTCCTTGCCGTCGACATAGAGCTTATACTCATTGCCCACAAGGGAAACCCGTGTCACGGTGCCGGTTGTGGTATCGAGCTCGCCGGTCTGGGTATAGCGGGAAGCCGTCACTTCTTTGCCCACAAGGCCCATGGCGTAGTTGGTCTTGGAATAGCTGGCCAGCTCGTTCATAGCCTGCATGCTGGCAAACTGGGCCATCTGGGACATATACTCGGTATTGTCCGTGGGGTTCATGAAATCCTGGTTGGTCATCTGCACAACCATGAGCTGTAAAAAGTCGTTAAAATCCATGTCTGTGCTGGATTCCGTGGATTCCCGGCCTGCCAGACTGGTATTGTCCGCGCCGGTTTTTGCGTAGGTCTTTGCCGCCGTGGCACTGCCATAGTTCACGCCGGAAACATCATAGCTGCTCAAAAAAACACTCCTTTCTTTGAGGCTAAATATAGGTGTCTAACCCATCGGTTTGTATCGTCAAGGGAAGCTCTTCTTCCAAAGCAGCATTGCTGTCCGCTGCGCCGGAGAAGCCCCCCTGTGTCTGGCGGGAAGCCTGGGATCCGCTTTGCTGCTGGCCCTGCTGCTGGTTAAACATCAGGAACTGCTGCGAAAGGTCGGACTGGCTGCCCGCCTGCGAGGATTCCACGTTTTGCGGCATCGCCTGGGTCACCTGCACCTGCAAGGGACGCATGGCCTCCTGCAAAGCGTGGAGCCGTTCATTGATCAGCTTTGCCGCGTCGGCGCTGGCCGTGATCAGGCTGAGTACAGTGGCTTCACCGGGTTTTTCAAGGAGCTTCACGGTAATTTCCCCGAGCCCTTCGGGCTTGAGCTTAATGGTGAATTCCTGTTTTCCCTGCAAAAGGTTTTCTGCCACGCCCGTCTCGATTTGCTTATCCACGGGCTGGTACTGTTCCAGCGACTGGCTGGAAGCCGTGCGGCTCACGTCGGCCAGCGGGTTGAAGCGGTTGGACTGCACATCGCTTTGCAGCTGATCCACATCGAGCGGGATTTCTTCCTGAGCCTGCCCCTTGGCAGCGGCGTTCAGAAGGGCCTTGGCTTCACGGATAGTTTGCAGGAAATTGTCCTGCAAGCCGGAAAGGCCGTCCCCTTCACCCGTCTGTGCAGTGGCAGCGGCCTGCCCCTGGGACAAAATCTGGGAAAATGCACTGCTGTTGTCCGTATTCGCCGCCGTAACAGTCTGGGATTGGGACGGCAATGCCTGGGTATCCTGTGCGGCAAACGGATTCTGTCCCTCCTGCACTGCCGTACGCAGATTCAGCAGGAGCTGTTTGGCGTCTGCCGGGATGGACAAAGCGGAAAGCGTCTGGGAAGCCGCCGCATCGTCCTGCTGGAAGAACTGGGCTATCTGGGGGTTTTGCAGGAACAGCGAAGCCAGCAGCTCCATGATTCCAGCATCCATCTGGCCTTCCTTCTCCAGATCCGTCTGGGCAAACATTCCCTCGCCGCCTTCCAGAAGCCCCAGAAGACCGCCTTCTCCCATATTCATGGACAGCGAAGCAGAAAGCATCATATTCTGGAAAATGGCGTCAAAGCCATCGCCCATCTGCGTTCCTGCTGCGGCGGTAGTTACGCCCTGCTGCCGGGCATGGGATGCTTTGGCAATTTGGATATCTTGTACCGGTACATTCATGATTCTCACCTCCTTTCAAGTAGGATTTACTTTTTAGGCTGGCGAACCAGCCGACCGGAAACAAACTCCAGCACCTCGGCCGCAGCGGCCTGTTTTTCTTCGTACTGGTATTGCTCCCACTGTTTTTCCTTGAGCTTTTCCAGGCTGGAGACCTCCTGCGAAGCCTTGCGTACCACAGCGGCCTGCCGATCCACCTCCGCCTGCATGGCGGCCTGCTCCTTGCGCAGCTGCTTGAGACATTTTTTAGCGTTATCGAGCTGCATACTGTAAAACCGCAGGCGGGCCGCAGTCGTCCCTCTTTTCTGATCCTGGAGCATTTCCTCTGCGGCGTGCGCCAGCTGCTGCTCATAGGTTTCTATTTTGAGATCGATTTCGTTTTTCTTGCGCCGCAGCACGCCCAAAGCGTCCTTTTCGCGGTCCAGAATCTGGTTTTTAAAGTCCAGCATCCGGCTCAAAGTAAACCGAAACTTTTTCATTGCGACCTCCTGCCCCTATATCAGCTTATGGCGGCTTTCATCAATTCCACGGTTTCTTCAAAACTGAACTTTTCCCCCACCCGCTGGCATAAGAACTCGTTGATCTGATCCATATGCCGGATCGCTTCGTCCAGCGCGGGGTTGGTGCCTGCCTTATAGGCCCCAATCGAAATCAAGTCCTCATAATCCCGGTATACCGCCATCATATTGCGCAGCTTGCCGGCCGTATCCTTCTGGTCGTCGGAAGCAATTTCGCTCATCAGACGGCTGACGCTATTGAGCACATCAATGGCGGGATAGTGGTTTTTGGAAGCGATCTTCCGCGAAAGCATGATGTGCCCGTCAATAATACTGCGCACCGTATCGGCAACCGGTTCGTTGGTATCGTCGCCCTCGACCAGGACCGTATAGATCCCGGTGATGGAACCGACCTCAAAGTTTCCGGTACGCTCCAGAAGCCGGGGCATCGCCGCGTAAATCGACGGGGTATAGCCGCGGGCCACGGGCGCTTCGCCGGTGCTCAGGCCGATCTCGCGCTGGGCCATGGCAAACCGGGTCAGGGAATCCATCATCAGAAGGACGTCCTTGCCCTGGCTGCAAAAATATTCCGCAATCGCCGTGGCCGTCATGGGGCAGGTATACCGCATCATGGCCGGCTGGTCGGAGGTAGCCACCACCAGCACCGATCGTCTGGCGCCTTCTTCCCCCAAATCGCGGTTGATAAATTCCACCACTTCACGGCCTCTTTCTCCCACCAGAGCGATGACGTTGACGTCAGCCTTTACGTTGCGGGCCAGCATCCCCATCAGGGTACTCTTGCCCACGCCGGAACCGGCGAAAATGCCCATTCTCTGGCCTTTGCCGATGGTCAGCAGCCCGTCGATGCACTTGACGCCCATTTCGATATGTTCGCTGATGGGAGGGCGCACCATCGGGTTGCAGGGGACGCCGTTGATGGGGAAGGGTGTGCCGTTCTCAATAGGGGGGCCGCCGTCAAGCGGCTTGCCTAAAGCATCCACGGTGCGCCCAATCAGATCCTCGCTGATCTCTACCCGCAGTTTTTCCCCGGTATTGGTCACCGTGCAGCCATATCCTATCCCATCGGTATTTTGGTAGGGCATCAGGAACACCTTTTTCCCAGAGATGCCTACTACCTCCGTAATGGCTTTTTTTCCGTCGTCGATGCTGACTTCGCAAATATCCCCGATGTTGCAGGTCAACCCGGTAGCCTCGATGGTCATACCGGCAATTTTTTCAATCTTCCCGTAGTAGGAATAAAAATCACCGGTTTGCAGCACCTGCCGATACGCGGTATCCCGCCAAAAGGTCTTTTCCAAATGCGGCCACCTCCTTTGGTTGGGTTATGAGGAAACGGAAGCAAAACCCTCCCGGATATTTTTTATCTGCTCAGAAACCGATGCGTCGATCACCCCTTCGGGCGTTTCCAGCACGCAAGCGCCTTCCGGCTGCATCCGGGCGGAAATTTCCACATGGGACGCACCTTGGTTTCGCAATTCCTGCTGCAGCTGGTCTACCAGGCCGGCAAGGTTATCCGACACCTCCACGCTGATCCATTCCGCATTTTTGATGCTCTGGATCGCATGCATGACCAGGTCTTTGAAAAACGCATCATCCTTGGCAATTTTGTGAAGGATAATTTTCTCAGCAATATCCAATGCAAATTCCGAAAGCCGATCCCGGTATTCCAGCAGAAATTCCTGATGTTCTTCCTCCATCCGGCGCAGGGCCTTATCCACCTGCTGCAATTTCCCCCGCATTTCTTCCTGCATCCGGGCCGACGTATCACGATACGCTTTGGCTTCCGCTTCTTTGCGCAGCCGGTCCACTTCCTTGGCCACGCGGGCCTCAATCTCTTCTTTGGGAATCACCGGAGGCGGTGCAGGGGGCGGAGGGGGAGGTGCAGAGGAGGGTGCCGGACGGTCACCCTCCTCTTCCGCGCTGGGCTCCGGTTCCGGAGCGGGAGGGATAAAATCGGGGATCAGGACGGTATCTTCATCTTCCTGTATGTATCCTTGTTTATAGATATTAGGCAATGAATTCGTCCTCTCCTCCCCTTGCTATAATAATCTCTCCGGTCTCTTCCAGATGTCGGATTACGTCGACAATCTTCTGCTGCGCTTCTTCGACGTCTTTCAGGCGGACATTATGCAGGTATTGGATATCGGTGAGGATGGTTTCCTGCGAGCGCTTGGACATATTGTTGAGGATAACCTCTTTGACCGCGTCGTTGGAACCCTTGAGGGCAATGGCGAGATCCTGGGTATCCACATCGCGCAGGAAACGCTGGATGGAGATATTGTCCATATCGGTGATATCTTCGAACACAAACATGAGCTTGCGGATATCGTCGGAGAGCTGCGGGTTGCGCCGGCCAAGTTCGTCGAAAATATACTTCTCTGTCGTGCGGTCGGTGTGGTTCATGATATCGGCCACATAGCTGACGCCGCCCACCTCGGTCATATCCACCGATACCACCGAAGCGAAACGTTTCTCCAGCACATCCTCAACCAGATCCACTACCGCCGGGCTCACGCTGTCCAGATGGGCGATGCGCTCCACCACGTCGAGCTGGGTTTCTTTGGGAAGCTCCGCGATAACCTGTGAAGCCTGCTCCGCTTTCGCGTACGACAGCACGAAAGCGATGGTCTGCGGATGCTCGTTTTGCAGCATCATGAACAGGTTTTTATAATTGGCTTTGCGGATGAACTCAAACGCGCGGGTCTGCAAAGATTTGGAAACCCGGTCCATATAGGACTGCGCAAGCTGCGGCCCAAAGGCTTTTTCCAGAATATCGCGCGCATACAGCACGCCGCCCTCGGCAATGACCTTCTGGGTGACGCAGAGACCATAAAAGTCCTCCATGATCGCCTGCATTTCTGCGGGAGGAACCTGGCCAAGCTTTGCCACTTCCAAAGAAATCCGCTCGACTTCGTCCTCATGCATATGCTTGTAGACATCTGCTGCATAGTCGGATCCCATGGCCACGATGACCGCCGCAGCTTTGGCGGAAGTGGTCAGTTTCTCTGTTCCCTTTTTCGACGCCATGATTACTCATCCTCCTTGAGCCAGGACCGAAGCAGGTTGGCCGTAATCTCTGGGTTTTGCTTTGCAAAGTTGCGCACTTCGTCGGTAACCGCCACGTCTTTGGTATCCACCTTGGCGCGGGCCGCCTCTTCCAGCTGGCGCTTGTACTGATCCACTTCGTCTTCCAGATCCCTTGCCTGCGCTTCGGCTTCGGCTCTTGCGGCCTCTGCCATTTTGCGTGCGCGGCGGCGCTGGAATATGATCAGGACAATCACGCCGGCAATCAGCAGCAGCAGGATTCCTGCGCCAATGACAAACCACAGCCAGTTGTCACGCACAAAGGTCCACAAATCGGTCGTGGTATCCGGTTCCGGTTCTGGCTCAACAGTCGGTTCAATGCCCATATCATCCACAGAGATATTGGCCACATCCACACCGGTCGCGTTGGATACCAGGGCGGTAAGGTTGTTGCGCTCTGCGTCCACGTTGGCGGAATTGACCAAAACAGAAATGGAAGCGTTCTCAACGGTAGCGGTGCCCCGTTCAATCTGGGTCAGTATGTATCCATATTCATAGTCGGTCAGGGTGTGGTATTCCAAAGTATTCTGATCCGCTGCGGCTTCCTCCCCGTTCTGATAAATCGGGGTATCGGTATTGTTTTCTTCCCCTACCAGGCCGCCGGCAGGCAGCTGCCCGTCATCGCGGATTAAATGCTCTTCCGTATGGGAGGGGGCTAAATCCCCATTCTCCAGCGTTTGCAGCTGCTTGCTTTCTTCCACCATCTGATCGAAATTCAGGGTGACATATGCTACGGCAACTACCCCGTCGGATCCATACCGGCTGCTGAGCAGGCGTTCCACATTGTCTTCCAGACGCTGCTGGGCCAACTGCTCGAGCTGGGCCTGCCGGCTGGCTGTCACTGCCACCGAAGTATTCGGATCCGTGCCTACCGGATCTCCCATCTCCAAGCCGGTAGCGGCGTTGGTCACCTGTACATTCTTAGCCTCCAGCTGCGGCACACTCGACGCCACCAGGTTCTTGATAGCAGAGATCTGTTCCTCGCTGATCAGCACCTCCGGATCGTCAAACGTCAACAGTACGCCCGCCGTGGCTACGCTGTCGTCCGTTGCCGTCTGCCATACATAGTTGGTTTCTTCCGGGATATTCAGGGTTACCACAGCGTCCTGGACATTATTGATCCGTTTCAGGGTATCCTGAATCCGGTTTTGCAGCTGGTATACCAGAATCGTCTTCTGCGTTTCCTCTGTTGTTGTCAGGCCGTTCTGGCTGGTAAACACATCATACGACAGAGCCGATTTGGGATATCCTTGTGACGCCAGTTCCAAAAGCACCCTGTCGTACTGCTCAGACGGAACCATAATCCGTCCCTGGTTATCCAGTGTAGGGGTAACCCCCATCTCGCGCACCGCCGCGATAACCTCAGTGGTTTCGCTGTCTTCCAGCTGGCTGTACAATACTTTGTACCCGGTGTTGGAATTCAGCGCAACAGTGATGATAATGGCCAGCACAATAATCCCCAAAGCGCCCAGGCCCGACCCGATAATAATCTTTTTTCTTTTTTTCGGCTGTTTATCCCAAGATTCCTTGACCTTGGCCACCGGCTTTGGCATCTTCAATCCATACTCACTCGCTTTACTCTCTTTTCCGCGCATGCTTTCCGTGTAGGCGATACAACTAATCTATGTATACATTATACCACACGCAAACCATGCAGACTACCCGCTGCCCTGCAGCGGAAACCTTTTGTTGACTGCACGGCCTGGGAGTATTCCCAAACCTTATACCTGCATCTGCATGATTTCTTTATAGGCGGAGACAACGCGAGAGCTCAGCTGGGTAGCAAATTCGATCGCGGTTGTCGCTTTGGCGGAGGTGATCATCACCTGGGAAGGATCGTCCACGTTGCCGACTGCCAGATCATAGGCTGCCTGGTTGGACGCCGCTGTCGTTTCCTGCATATCGCTGATGGCCTGCTGCAAAATCCCCGCAAAGGGAAGGCCGGAAACCGTACCGCTCTGGCCGACGGCAGAAACCTGGGAATCCAACGACGCCAAACGCTCAATGGGCTGGATGGGTTGAATTGGGCTAAACTGAGACATACGTCATTCCACCTCTCACTCAAAAATAATGTGTCAAATAAACAAACGAACAATTTAAGCGAAAATAACCAAATTAACAGAAATCCTTTATGTTATCTCGGTTATTTCTGACAAATAAGAAAACCTCTCGGCTAACAAGGATAAAGGGAAAGCAAAACCGCCCCTTCATTTGCCCATGGCTTGAACAACCCGGAAAACAAAGGAAACCATTTGCAGTTTCACCAACGAATGACAATTCCCCCTCGACAGCCTTCATATTGCATGGTAAGACATCCAGGGGTTTTACACTTTTTTCTACTATCTCTGTACAACTTTTGTGGACTTTTTCATTTTACTCTCAAATCTAGACAAAGTCAACCCTTATTCGACAAAAATTTCACTCTATGTTAATTTGTATAATGAGAAAATTCTTCCAGAAAGGGCAAAACAAAAAATTTTTATTTACTTTGAATAAAAAATTAATAAAATAACAAACCGTTTTGAAATTTTATCCAATTAGTGCCGTGGGTTACTCCGCACTTTGATCACTGCCTGCACCAGGGCGTCCAACACCTGTTTTTTCGGCACTTCTTCCATGCGCGCCTGCATTTCTTCCGGGGAAACCACAATGTAATGCGCCGGCAGCCGGTTGAGCGCCAGGGCCGCCATGTCGCACCGGCAGCGGTCGCAGCGGCAGCCGTTGAACTTGCCAATGACTGCGTCCATATTCTCCAGCACCATCTGCTCCATAATATTCACTGTGGCCACCGAGCTGCGTGCCCGCAGGCCGTCCATAGTGGTAAAAATGCGGGAACGCAGCCCCCCGTCCTCTTCCGGGAACGCCGAAAGCTCCTCTTCCTGTTTTGCTTCCTTGGACAAGGCAATGGAGGGCATAATCTTGCTGAACATCAGATCCTTGTCCAGTGCGCTTTTTGACTTTGCCATTTTACAGCCCTCCTTCCAGCAGCTCGTCCGTTAAATCCAAATAATCCTGCACCGCATGGTTGTGCGGTTCCGACTTCACCATATCCTTCTGCATGGCCTGCGCTTTAGCCACCGCTACGCTGGAACGGATGGCCGTTTTCAGCAGCGGCACGCCCAGGCTTTGGCTGATAAGCTCCGCCGTCTCCCGCACCGTGCGCGAAAGCTCCTCCCGCGGCCGGTACCGCACCAGGAACATCCCCCCGAATTGCAGGGCCGGGTTCAGGGCGTTTTTAATCTGGCTCACCGTGTCGTGCAGACGGGTAATCCCCTGCAAGCTGTATACGTCGGTCAGCACCGGGATAAGCACGACATCCGCCAGCGTGAATGCGTTGACCGTCAGCACGCCCAGCGCCGGCGGGGAATCCACCAGGATATAATCGTACTGCGGGATCACGGGCCGCAGGCATTCCTTTAACAAAAACTCCCTGCCCTTGCCGGTGAATTCCACCTCTACGCTGCTCAGCAGCAGGTTGGCAGGAATAATATCCACCAAATCCGTGTGGTGAATCGCAAACTGGCTTTTCACACGGCGCTTCAGGACGTCGTAAATGGTGGGGGAATGCTCCGCGTCGGCATTCATACTGAAACTCAGATTCCCCTGCGGATCAAAATCCACACACAGCACCCGGTATCCCCGGTGCTTGAGACACATCGCCAAAGCATTTGTTGAGGTCGTTTTCCCTACCCCGCCTTTCTGGTTGGCAAGACAAATGACCTTCCCCATCACAAGACACCTTCCTCTCCAAAACTTCCAGGATACCCTTTTCCTTATATATACGTAAGAATTGCTAAGGGATAACTGGAAAAACCCTCCTGCATCCAGTCTGGTACAGCAGATCTGTAAACAGACAGCCACATGTTCTTCATTTTTAAGAAATTGACAATATTATACTAAATTCGACTACTGATTACAACCCCCGTTTTTGAACAAAACTTGAGTTTTTATCAAGGGAATATTTAGTTTCTTGAAAAACGGGCGATAACATTAACTAGAAGTCTCCATCATGTACAGCAAAACGTCCGCGCGTCAGGGCGCTTGTACAGAGATAAATTTCTACCATTGAACCAAACAGAAAGGGCTGTTTTTTATGATTAGACCCACTTCTTTTAAAGGAATATATCATTCTGCTCCGGTAAATAAGCCCGCCCAGAATGTGATTGGCCTGGAGCCGTCGCAAAAAACGGCCTCCAAATCCGCCGATCGCGTCCAAATCAGCGCACACGGCGCGTTTCAGCATCTGCTTGCGGAAAATGTTTCCTCCGCCAGCCGTGAGATCGCTTCGTCTGCTTCCCCCGAACGGCTCGAAGCCCTCAAAAACCAGATTGCATCCGGCAGCTATCAGGTCTCTTCTGCACAGCTCGCGGACGCACTGCTGCAGCGGGCTTTCCCCGGCTTAAACAAGGAGGATTGACCCCATGACCAAAGAATTGGAACAGTTCATCGAAGCAACCAACGCCTGCACCGGGATTATCCAGGAGATGATCCCCATGGAAAAGGAAAAACGCCAGGCCCTGCTTTCGGAGGATCCCGAACGTATGCAGGAAATGATGCAGACCCAGCAGGCCGCCATGATGCGCCTGCGTCTGGCCGAAGAAAAGCGCATCCAGTACCAGAAGGACGCCGGGTTCGGCCATCTGCGGGCGGAAGAAATTCTGGAGCAGGCCCCGCCCGAGCAAAAGGAATCTTTGCAGGCCTGCTTCCTGGATTTGCGGCGGGCAGCCGAACAGCTGCAGGTCTATAACGCCAAGGCAATGGAAATCGCCCAGGCCAACCTCGCCTTCTGGGAAAGCACCATGCACAAAGAACATCTCTCCGCCCCCCAGCAGGTCACCTACAGTGCAAAAAAAGGGAGCGCCCCGTCTACCTTCGGCGGCTCCTCATTCCAAACAAAAGTTTAAATCTTCTGATTTTTTAAAATGACGCAGTACAGCCCCCAAGGGCTTTGCCGCAACCAAAGGAGGAATTCACATTGCGTCCTACATTTATGGGATTTGAAACCGCCAAAAGCGGATTGAATATCAGCCAGAAAGGGCTGGATATCGTCGGCAACAACCTAACTAACATTGACACCGCCGGGTATACCCGTCAGCGTCTTGATGTAACCTCGATTGCCCCTTCGTCTTTCAGCACCCGTGTGGCTACCAGCCGCATCGGTCTGACCGGCCAGGGTGTGCAGGCCCTGGGCGTGGGGCAAACCCGTGACGAGTTTTTAGACAAACGCTTCCGGGATGAATACTCTACTTCGGGCTATTACAGCCAGGCAACCTCCATCCTCAGCGACATTGAGTATGCTTTGGGGGACGCTGCCGACGTCAGCCTGGGCGGCGACGTGTTCACCCAGGCGCTGCGCCAGATTTATGAATCGCTCAACGATTTTTCCGGCAGCCCCACCTCTACCCCGCATGCAAACCTGGTCCTGAGTGCGTTCACGAACGCTACCCAGGTGCTCCAAATGCTCGACGATAAGCTCAACGACGTGGCCGAACAGCAAGTCTACGATCTGGGATTGGCGGTAGACGACGTCAACACCATCCTCGCGCAGATCGCTGAGCTCAACAAAGCCATCAGCCAGGACGCTACCGTACTGCAAGACCCGGACAACGAATATTACCGCCCCAACGAGCTGCTCGACCGGCGCAACCTGCTGCTCGACGAACTGGCTGGCTACGGCGATATCCGCGTGACCAATTTTTCCGACGGCACCATCAACGTCACTATGGGCGGGCACGAAGTAGTCACCAAGTATGAATACGACGGCATCCTCATGAACCAAAACCAGGATACCGATGTGGTATCCCTCGCGTGGAGATCTTCTGGCGAACTGCTCAACCTGACTTCCGGTTCCCTGCTGAGCTACACCGACTTTATCAACGGCCGCGGCAACAACGTGCAGAATGCCGGCGAAACCACCAAACAGGGCATCCTGTATTACCGCGACCGCCTGGATACCCTCGCCCGCACCTTAGCCAATGCGGTCAACCATGTTATCCCGGAGATGACAGAGGTTACCGAGCTGCTGTATGAAACCTATTCCGCACAGGAGGTGCAGGGCAGCATTGTGCAGGGAGACGTCCTGATTTACGCCACTTCCAACCCGCCTGAGGATTACGATACGGCAACTATCCTGGGCTATGAAACCGACGAAAACGGGGATTTGAAGCTGGACGACGATGGCAATGCTATCCCGATTTATGCCTTGAAAGACGGTGTGAAAGCCGAACTGAAATACGATGACGACGGCAACCTCGTTACAGGGTATCAGGGCACGGTAGCCGGAACCCCGCCTATCCTGACCAAGACACAGGGCAACGTACCGATTTATCAATTCCAGAATCCGGAATATGTGCTCGACCCGCAGGGGAATAAAATCGTCATCGGCTATGAGGCCAGCGAAAACGGTACGCTGGATGTTTCCAAACCCATTTACCAGACGGTGCCGGGCACCGGTGTTGGCCCCGTGCTTGACAAGGAAACCGGGATGCCTGTCATTTTGGGCTACCAGACCGACCTGATTTACGGCGACAAAAAATTAGGAACCGTTTATGCCGATTATGAGGTTGATCCAACCGATCCAACGAAGGTTGTTGGTGTGGGTGCTCCATTGCCGGATCAAGGACCTCTTCCGATTTGGGACACCAACGCCGACGGCACCATCAAGGTGGATGCAAACGGCAAGCCTGTTCAGAAGCTGGGCACCCCGATTGACCCGGGCACCGGCAACCCCAAGCTGGAGCAAAAACGCGACGAATTCGGCAACCTGGTGTATAAAGAGCTGATTTCCGCCGAGACGGGCGTCAACACGACGGATATCAACATTCCCGTAGACGCCAGCAATATTTCTGTGAGTGAGGTATGGATTAACGGCGGCGCCGGGTATTTCCTAACCGACCCGGGCAACAAGATCAATTCTACATATGCGGAACAGCTCATGAATGTGCTGACCGGCGCCGATGTGGATTTTGTTTCCTTTGGGGAGAGCTTTACCGGCACATTTGAGGAATATGTCATCGATTATACGGGAAAGATCGGTTCGGATACTGCCTACTATACGAACCGGCAGGAAGTGACCGCTTCGGTAGCAGATGAATACCTCAACCAGCGCGACGCGATTTCCGCCGTGTCCGAAAATGAAGAAACCGTGAGCATGCTCACCTATCAAAAATCCTTCAACGCCTGCTCGCGTCTCATGACTACCCTCGACGATCTGCTCGACACCCTTATCAACAGCACCGGCCGCGTCGGCTTATAATTTGCTTAATTCCATACTAAGATAAAGAAATAGAAAGAGAGGAAGGAAACCATGCGTGTAACCAACCGGGCCTCTACCCGCAATTACCTGCGGTATATGAACACCGCCTTGTCCAACCAACAAAGAACCAATGAGAGACTCAGTTCCGGCAACCGGTTTGAACGGATCAGCGAAGACGTTTCGTCCGGTATCCGGGCTATGACTGCCAAAACGGAACTGTATAAAACCGAAAAGCACTTAAGTAATGTGAAAAGCATCAACGAAACCCTTACGGCAGCAGAAAATTCGATGCAGACCATCCATGACCAGCTCAAAACGGTCAACGAAAGGCTGCTCAAGGCCATCAACGGCGACGAGGATCCAAAAAGCCGCAAGGTATATGCCAGTGAAATCCGCGCCCTGCGCGACGAAATCTATCAGCTTGGCAACTCCAAGTACAGCGACCAGTTCCTCTTCAGCGGGAGCAACAACTACATGGCCCCCTTCCAGGTGGATGACAGTACCGGCGATTTGCTGTATAACGGCATCCCCGTGGATGAAATCCAGCTTGATACCACCGACAACAAATACTACTACATGGACAACGGCGTAAAAACCGAGGTGCCTCTCAACGACGAGATTTATATGGACGTGGGCCTGGGCATCACCATGAGCGGAAGCGATATCGACCCGAGCACAGCATTCAATATCTCCTATGCCGGACCGGAAATCCTCGGTTTCGGCGTGAACGAAGATACCGGCTTCTCCAATAACCTCTACAACCTGCTGACTGACATTGCCAATGAACTGGAGCAGGAAAGCCTGGATCAGAAAAAGGTCGACGAGCTGCAGGTGCACCTGAGCGATCGGATGGATTCGTTCCTGACCAACATCACGGATATTGGCGCCAAGACCACCTTCCTGACCAATATGGAAAACCGCCTGAAGGTAAGCGCGGATAATTTGGAAATCCGCATTGCCAACCTGACCGGCACCGACTATATTGAGGAATCCACCCACCAGGCCAGCCAGATAGCGATTAACCAGGCGCTGTACAAAATGGGCAGCTCGGTCATCCCGATGTCCCTCATGAATTTCATTAACTAACTCTAAATATCCTTAATTAAAATTTTTGCTTGAAGGAAGGTGTTCTTGTGCAACAACTCATCCGAATTACTACCGTACCCATTAAATACGAAGTCCATTCCGAACCTGCACGGCTTGAGATGGACGTTTCTCACAAATCCACCGCCCCGGCTACCTACTCCATGCAGCAGCGAAACGCACGCATCAACCTCAGGGCACAGAACATCCAGATGCGGATGGATTCGTACGAAATGCGCAAATCCCTCGGACTGAAGAACATCCGGGATTTGGCCGCAGACAACGCGGAAAAAGGGCGCCAGCAGATTCAAAAGCTCACCCAGGAATACGTGCAGACTGGCAAACAGCTCGCCCGTATTGACCAGGGAGTGGACATTGGCCAAATTGTGCAGCAGAAAGCCCTGGAACAGCCAACCTACTACACGGCCTTTCTGCCAAACGGCGGGATTGAAATTTCGTGGGTGCCGGCCCAGCTTGATAAGCAGTACCAGGAAGGGGTGCTGGATCTGGACTGGCAGTCGAAAAAGAACATCTTCACCTATGTGCCCGGTTCTTTTTCCATTGAAATCACCCAATATCCCTCGGTAAATATCGAATACCTCGGCACACCGGCGTATGTCCCGCCCAGTGCCGACCCCAATTACGAACCGCCTGCTGAAGAATAGCCCTTTCTGAACAGCCGCCCAACCGCTCAAGGGGCGGCTGTTTCCATTAATTATGAACGGAGGATATACTCATGCAAGTTTCCACCAGGGATTTCGGCCTGGTCACGGTCGAACCGGAGAACATTATTGAATTCCAGCAGCCTATGTTCGGATTCGAAAATTTCAAAAACTATATCCTGTTGTACGATGAGGAAATCGGCCAGCATTTTACATGGCTGCAATCCGTTGAAGATCCCGGGCTATGCTTCCTGCTGGCGGATCCCGATTTAATCCATCCCAAATACAAAGAAGAGGTCCATCCGTATATCCCCCCTATTCTCGAGGCCGGGGACTGCGAATGCTGGACCGTGCTGGCGGTGCCCGACAATTTTTCCAAAGCGACTGTCAATCTGAAAAGCCCCGTCCTCATCAATACCCATAACCACCAAGCCGCACAGATCATTTTAGACGGGGACTATCCTATCCGCTGTCCCTTAAAAAAGGAGGAACCCAGCCATGCTGATGCTGTCGAGAAAAATCAATGAATCCCTCATTATCGAAGGCGCAGACGGGCCGATTGAAATTGTCGTTACCGAGCTTTCTTCCGGGCAGGTGCGGTTTGGAATCAAAGCCCCGAAAACCTATAAAATCTTCCGCAAGGAATTGGTCCAGACCATGGAATATAACCGCCAGGCTGCGGCGGCTTCGCCTTCCCATTTAAAGGATATCGCCAAACAGCTGCAATAAAAAAACCGGCGCCTTGCGGCCCGGTCTCAGGGAATATGCTTCTGTATTGCGCCGTCGTCCACCTGTACGTCGGGGAAAAACCGGTTTTCCTTTTGGTTGAGCCGCTTGGCCAGCTCGTCGAGCCGGGCTTTCAGGCCCTTGTCCATGGATTCAAATTCACCGAGATATGCTACATCATCCCCAAACGCATACACCTGGCTGATCCGTACCGGCAAATCCGTGAGCGCCCCTCCTTCGCTGTCCGGCAGCTCCAGGGTAAGCCGTAAGGATGCACCCTGCTCCATCATATGCGTGGACGAAAATTCCAGCCCTGTGCTCGAAATGGCGCTTACCATCACCGAATGCCAAGACGGTGCAGGAGCTGCGGCCTTCTTTTTCCGGTGGAACAGGGAGAACTTCCTGGGTTCTTCCACCAAGGGGGAGGCCGGTTCCGTCAGGTCGATAAACTGCGCGGCGATGGCGGTTGGCGTGCGGTAAATATCTTCGGAACCCGGCAGCAGAAAGTCAAACACATTGACGATGCGCAGCAGGTTTTTATCGGAGATATAGACCTCCCCGCAGAACAAATGGATTTCCCTATCATCAAACGTACGGATAATTTTCAGCCGTTCCCCGAGCGGGAACAGCGGGACAAAATCACTTTGAAAATCCACCGATTGATCTTCCTGCGACACGGAAGCCACGCCTTCCGCCAGCAGGTATCCCTTCATATCTTTCAGCTTGGCTGGAAATTCGGGATCGTTTTTTCGTACACGCATGGCGCCATTATCCCCCCTGCATCAATTCAGATACCCGTCCTGCTAGTATCCTTTTCTCTTCTTATGATAATATACTTTTTCCTTTTTGAATAGTCTTAATTTTAAAAATTTGTATCTCGAGGTGAAACCATGCCGCAAACTCATGAAATCCTGCGCCATTTAGAGGAAAAAAAACGCCTGTTCCTGGAATTTGAACAGGAAACCGAACAGATGTGTTTTGCCCCCATCAACGAAATCGAAAAACACATGCAAAAACGCCTGGATCTGCAAGAACAGATTGAAGATCTTGATGAGGAACTCCAAGCCTTGTACGACCAGCTGCCCGGCGCCAGGGAAGCCGCTTCCCATGCGGCAAAACGTCAGGATCTCAGCGAGCCCCTGGGGAAAATCTACGACCTGTCCATGCAGGTGAAGGCAGTAGTCCACCGGATTATGCAGAATGAACCCATGATTTTGGAACGCATCCAGAAAGAACGGGCGGAGCTGCTCAAAAAACTGGAATCTACCAAGCAAAGCAGCGCTTCGGTGGCACAGCGTTACCATCAATCCATGTCCGGCGGGGTCAAACGGCCGTATATCCCTCCGGCCGGCAGAAAAATTTGATCTGCTTTGCCCCACACGCAAAATTGTAAAAACTTTTGCCGCACTGTTTCAAATTGAGCCTTCTCCTGCGATATTAATAGATAGGAATATATGGGGGTTATGTCAGAAAAAGAATTGCAGGCCTCTATCGACACAATACAGAATGTAAAGGGTGAATTTTATGAGTAGTATCAGCAGTTCCAGCACATACAGCGTAAGCAGTTCCTATTCTACCAATAAAGGCCTTTCCGGCCTGGTTTCCGGCATGGATACCGACACCTTGGTGCAGCAGATGCTCGCCGGCACACAAAGCAAAATCGACAAAGCAGAAGGGGAAAAGCAGCAGCTTCTTTGGAAGCAGGAAATCTATCGGGAAATCATTACCTCCATCAATT
>CAJFOO010000061.1 GCA_904397205.1 uncultured Clostridia bacterium | reverse complement strand
TGGGTATCCGCCTGGATTTCTTCCAGGGTAAGCAGCCCCTGCTCCCGCAGGAAATCCAGATCAATAAAGTACGGGTTCCCCGCAAACGAGGAAAAGGATTGATAGGGGCTGTCTCCAAAGCTGGTCGGCCCAACGGGAAGCACTTGCCAATAGGCCTGGCCGGCGTCGTGCAGGAAATCGACAAAGGCATACGCCGCTTCCCCCAGCGTGCCGATCCCATACGGGGACGGGAGGCTGCTGACTGCCAGCAACACCCCGGCTTCCCGCGGGTATTTTGCGGGGAAGCAGAGCGTTCCATCCTGTATGGCCGGTTTGGGAAAAATATGCATACCCTTCCTCCTTTTCTGGTAAAAATGAATTATATTTTTGTGGATATTATAACAAAATTTTATCAATTTGTCAATAAACCTCCCCCTGTTCCGCACAAAAGCCCCTCTGCTCCCCGGCTTTCCCGGCGTCCCTGCCATCTTCAGGGAACCGAGTTTCCATCCCCCCTCTTGCAATCCCCGCAAAAACATGGTATCATGAGGGACAGAAACTGCACTGACGAAGAAAAGTAACGTTCCCTCCGCCGCACAGAGAGGGCCGGTCCCGGCTGTAAGCCGGCCTGCGGCGCGGAACCGTGAAGTTCCCTTCCGAGCAGCAGGGCTGAACCCCAATCCCGTAGGCCCTGCCGGCTGGGCCCCGTTACCGGCCCGGAAAGTGTTTGCTTTTTGTCAAAAATAAGGGTGGTACCGCGGAGCTTATGCCTTCGTCCCTTAGGGGAGGAAGGCTTTTTTGTCGTCCGCTTCCGGTTTACGGGACGCCCATGGATATGGAAAGGATGAAACGCTATGAAAGAACAGCTGGAAAGCATCCGGGACCGGGCGCTGCAAGAGCTCGGGCACACCGGGGATCTTCAGGAACTGGAAAAAATCCGGGTAAACTATTTGGGTAAAAAAGGGGAACTCACCGCTATCCTCAAGCAGATGGGCGGCCTTTCCCCGGAAGAACGTCCGGTCATCGGGCAGCTGGCCAACCAGGTCCGTGAACAGATAGAGGAAGGGATCCAAAGCCGGGCCGACACCCTCAAACAGCAGGCCCTCGCCCGGCAGCTCGCCGCGGAAACCATAGACGTCACCCTGCCGGGCAAGCCCTGCCGCCGGGGGGCCAAGCACCCGCTCTCGATTGTGCTCGACGAAATCCAGGAAATCTTTATCGGCATGGGCTTTGAAATTGTGCAGGGCCCCGAGGTGGAGCTCGACTACTATAACTTTGAAGCCCTGAACCTGCCAAAGGATCACCCCGCGCGCGATACGCAGGATACGTTTTATATCAGCGACAACGTGGTGCTGCGCACCCAGACTTCTCCCGTGCAGATCCGCACTATGGAAAAGCAGAAGCCGCCGATCCGCATCATCTCCCCCGGGCGCGTGTACCGTTCCGACGCGGTGGACGCCACCCACTCCCCCCTGTTCCACCAGATCGAAGGGCTGGTGGTGGACAAAGGCATCACCTTCGCCGATCTCAAGGGCACCCTCGAAACCTTCATCAAACGCCTGTATGGGGAGGATTCCGTGGTGCGCTTCCGGCCCCACCATTTCCCCTTTACCGAGCCCTCCGCCGAGGTGGACGTGCAGTGCTTCAACTGCAAAGGCCAGGGATGCCGCCTGTGCAAAAACGAAGGCTGGATCGAAATCCTCGGGTGCGGCATGGTGCATCCGCAGGTGCTGCGCAACTGCGGCATCGACCCGGAAGAATACACCGGCTTTGCCCTGGGGATGGGGCTGGAACGGGTCGTGATGCGCCGGTATACCATCGACGATCTGCGCCTGTTCTACGAAAACGACGTGCGCTTCTTGCAACAGTTTTAAGGAAAAGGAGAATCAACTATGAATCTTTCCATGAAATGGCTTCAGGAATTTGTCGATATCCAGATGGAACCCCGGGAATTCTCCGAGGCGATGACCCTCAGCGGATCCAAGGTGGAAGGCTTTGAAACCGAAGGCGCGGAGATCCAAAAGGTGGTGGTGGCAAAAGTCCTGTCGATCGAGCCGCACCCCAATGCCGACAGCCTGGTCGTCTGCCAGGTGGATGTGGGGGCGGGGCAGCCCATCCAGATTGTCACCGGCGCGTCCAACCTGAAACCCGGCGATGTGGTCCCCGCCGCGCTGGACGGCGCCACGCTGCCCGGCGGGGTGAAAATCAAAAAAGGGAAGCTGCGCGGCGAAGAAAGCAACGGGATGCTCTGCTCCCTGGGCGAACTGGGGCTGTCCGGCGGCGACTTCCCTTTCGCTGTGGAGGATGGCATCTTCGTGCTGGACAGCGAGTGTTCCCAAACGCTGGGCCAGCCGATCCAGGACGCCATCGGTCTCAACGACGTCAAGGTGGAATTTGAGATCACCTCCAACCGTCCCGACTGCTTCTCCGTTATCGGCCTGGCGCGCGAAGCCGCCGCCACCTTCGATAAGGAACTTCATCTGCATTCCCCAAAGGTGAAAGCCGGCCACGGCTCCTGTGACGGGATGCTGCAAATTTCCATTGAAGCCCCGGATTTATGCTCTTTATACAGCGCGCGGGTTGTCAAAAATGTGCGGGTCAAGCCCTCCCCCCGCTGGATGCGCGAGCGGCTGCGCGCCATGGGGGTGCGCCCGATCAACAATATTGTCGACATTACCAACTATGTCATGCTGGAATACGGCCAGCCCATGCACGCCTTCGACCTGCGCTTTATTGAAGATGGAACCATCCGGGTACGCAGGGCAGAACCCGGAGAAACCATCACCACCCTCGACGGTGTGGACCGCACCCTCACCGGAAAGAACCTGGTGATTGCCGACGCGAAAAAACCGATTGCGATTGCCGGCGTGATGGGCGGCGAATACAGCGGCATCCTCGACGACACCACCACGATTGTCCTGGAATCGGCCTGCTTCCACTGGGCCTCGGTGCGCACCACGGCCCGCGACCAGGGGATGCGCACGGATGCATCTTCCCGGTATGAGAAGGGCCTGGACTATCACAACTGCCTGCCTGCCCTGGAGCGCGCCTGCGAACTCATCGAGATGCTCGACGCCGGGGATGTGCTGGACGGGGTCCTGATGGATGACAAATCGGTGGACAACCATCACAGCCTCCCGCTCGAAGCCGGCTGGATCAACCGCTTCCTGCACCTTTCCCTTTCCGAAGAGGAAATGAAAGCCATCCTGCAAAAGCTCGGGTGCACATTCGACGGGGATACCGTCCATGTCCCCACCTACCGGCCCGATCTGGTTTCCAAAGCGGATATTGCGGAAGAAATCGCCCGCTTTTATGGATACAACCGGATCCCCACCACCGGATTGACCGGCAGCGCGCAGGGAAAATATTCTCCCCGGCAAAAATTTGACGCCGCTATTTCTCAGACGCTGCTCGGGCTGGGGCTGAGCGAAATTGTGACGTATTCGTTCCTCAGCCCCAAAAGCTACGACAAAATCGCCATGCCCAAAGACTGCCCTTTGCGCCGGTCGGTGACCATTTCCAACCCCCTGGGGGAAGACACCAGCATCCTGCGCACCGTCGCGCTGCCGTCCATGCTCGACACACTGGCCCGCAACTACAATGGCCGCAACGAGGAAGCCGCCCTGTTTGAACTGGCCTGTGAATACCGGCCGATGGAAGGGCAGGAACTCCCCGAAGAAAAAACCGCCATTGTCGGCGGGATGTATGGAAAAGGCTTTGATTTCTTCGTCCTCAAGGGGATCGTCGAAGAACTGCTGCGCGCCCTGTCCGTGCCGGAATGCGAATGGGAAGCAGACCCCGGCGCCTACTCCTACCATCCCGGCCGCTGCGCCCGCATCACCGCCGGCGGCGAGACGCTCGGAATCGTGGGACAGATCCACCCCTTGGTGGCCGAAAATTACGGGATGGCCTGCCCGGTATACGCCTTTTCCCTCGACGCCGAGGGCCTGTTCCGCCATGCGCAGCCCCAAAAGACATATCGGCCCCTGCCCAAATTCCCGGCCGTCACCCGCGACTTAGCCCTGATCTGCGACGAATCCCTTCCGGTGCGCACACTGGAAAAAGCGATGCAGCGCGCGGGCGGCAAGCTTTTGGAATCCATCCAGCTGTTCGACGTATACCAAGGCGAACAAATTGAAGCCGGCAAAAAAAGCGTGGCGTTCCGGCTGTCCCTGCGTTCGCTGGAGGAAACCCTCACCGATGAGCAGGCAAATCAAGTGGTAAACAAAATGATGCGCGAACTCGAAAAAGAGGGGGCTGTCCTGCGCTCGTAAGAACTTGGAAATTTTCTCTTGTATTTTTTTCCTGTTTGTTGTATGATTAGTATAATGTATAGAATCATTGACACGGGGGTGTTCGACCATGATGGATATGACCATGACTTTTTCCTTTGAAAGCGACCGCGAAGGGGATATTAAGAAAATTATGACCACGGTCTACAACGCGCTGAAGGAAAAAGGCTATAATCCCATCAACCAGCTCGTCGGGTATATTCTTTCGGAAGACCCGACCTATATCACCACCCACAATAACGCCCGCAGTCTCATTCGCCGGGTGGACCGGGATGAATTATTGCAGGTATTGCTCAAATCCTATCTGGGAGAATAATTTCTACCGCCGTCTTGCCGCAGGCCCCGCGCCGCCCGGCAGGACGGTTTTCTTCCCGGGAAGCAACATTTCTCCCCTGTGTGGACGGCGGGCACGGCGGCCCAGCTATATGCGCCGATTTGGCTTATATGCCAACCGCAGAAAACAAGAGCCGCAGGCAGGATAAGGATGAAGCAGATTCCCCAGTCACGCCGCCGCAAGGCCGTAGTATCATCATGTAGATAGACAATAAAGGAGGTTGTCCGATTGAGTACAAAAAAGGCTAACGGAAAAGAAACAAACAAAACCGAATCGGAATTTCCGATGTATAAGGGCAAGCCGCTGGTACGCTGCGGGGATACCCTGTACTATGGCAGCATGAAGGATAAATTTGTGATTAAAATGGAAATCAAAAGCAAAAAAGAAGTTGCCGGCCAGGAAATCGCCGATAAAGTAGTAGTGCAGTTGATGTATACGGATTCCACTATCCGCAACCGCAAACAGATTGTAAAAACCAGTGAAAAAAATGGGCTGTATCTCGCCATGGACATTGCAGAAGCCTGGCTGGAACGCAGCCTGGCCAAAGAATCCGCAGAAGCCTAACCGGAAAGCGCGGCAAAAACAAAAAGACGGTATTTCGATACCGTCTTTTTTTCTTATCTTTTTCCAATGTCTTTGCGGTAATGGGCGCCGGGAAACGAAATTTTCCCCACCGCGGCATATGCTTTTTCCAGGGCTTCCGGCAAGGTTTTGCCCGTCGCCGTAACCCCCAGCACGCGGCCGCCGTTTGTATAAAACTTCCCATCCCTGCGGGAAGTCCCCGCGTGATATACCACTGCGCCGTCCACCTGCCCGTGAGAATCCAATCCCTGGATCTCCAGCCCTTTCGGGTAGGGGCCGGGATAGCCTTCCGAAGCCATAACCACACACGCAGAGGCTTCCGGCGACCACTGGATATCCACCTCCGCCAGCCGTTCTTCCACAACCGCCAGCAGGATCTCCATCAGATCGGTTTGCAGCCGCGGAAGCACCACCTGGGTTTCCGGATCCCCAAACCGGGCATTGTATTCGATCACTTTCGGGCCGTCTTTGGTGAGCATCAGGCCAAAGTACAGGCATCCCTTAAACGGGCGGCCTTCTTTTTGCAGGGCTTCGATCGTGGGCTGGAAAATCGTCCGGCTGCACCGCTCCGCCATCGCCTCGTCATAATGCGGGTTCGGGCTTATCGTCCCCATGCCGCCGGTATTTTTGCCCTGATCGCCGTCGAGCGCCCGCTTATGATCCTTCGAGGATACCATGGGCTTGAGGGTTTTCCCGTCCGTAAACGCCAGCACCGAGACTTCCGGCCCGGTGATGAATTCCTCAATGACGATCTGATCCCCGGACGCGCCAAAGATCTTGTCTTCCATCAGCGTGCGCACCGCTTGTTCCGCTTCCTCCCGGTCGGCCGCCAGGATAACCCCCTTGCCCAGCGCCAGCCCGTCCGCTTTGATCGCCAGCGGATAGGTATCGTTTTGGCGCAGGAACTCCAGCGCGTCCTGCGACCGGGTGAACACCTGATACGCCGCAGTAGGGATCCCATATTTTTTCATCAGGTTTTTGGCAAACACCTTGCTGCTTTCGATTTTCGCCGCCTGGGCGGTGGGGCCAAACGCCGGGATCCCCGCTTCCTCCAGCCGGTCTACCATGCCGGCTGCCAACGGATCGTCGGGGGCCACCACCACAAAATCGATCCCCTGTTCTTTGGCAAACCGCACAACCCCGTCGATATCCATGGCGGAGATATCCACACACTCCGCGTCGCAGGAAATCCCGCCGTTGCCCGGCGCACAATATAAGATATCTACCCTGGGGCTTTCCGCCAATTTGCGGATGATTGCGTGTTCCCGGCCGCCGCCGCCTACTACAAACACTTTCATGGATTTATATCCTCCCTGCCAATTAATGATGGAACAGCCGGACGCCGGTAAACGCCAGGGCAATCCCGTACTTATCGCAGGTGGCAATCACATGATCGTCCCGGATAGAACCGCCTGTCTCTGCGATGAACTGCACCCCGCTGCGATGGGCCCGCTCAATATTGTCCCCAAAGGGGAAGAAAGCGTCGGAGCCCAGCGAAACCCCGCTTTGCTGATCCAGCCAGGCGCGTTTTTCCTCCCGCGTGAGAGGCTCCGGACGGGAGGTGAAAAATTCCTGCCATCTTCCCTCCTCCAATACCTCCATGCAGTCGTCGGAGATATAAACATCAATGGTGTTGTCGCGGTCGGGGCGGCGGATATCCTCGCGGAACGGCAACCCCATCACCTTGGGATGCTGGCGCAGGAACCAGACGTCGGCTTTGTTCCCCGCCAGGCGGGTGCAATGGATCCGCGACTGCTGGCCTGCGCCAATCCCGATGGCCTGGCCGTCCTTGGCATAGCACACGGAATTCGACTGGGTGTATTTGAGGGTAATCAGCGCGAGAAGCAGATCCCGCTGCGCCTCGGGCGGCAGCGTCTTGTTTTGGGTCGGGAAGTTGGTGAGCAAATCCCGGCTGATGCAAACCTCGTTGCGGCCCTGTTCAAAGGTGATCCCATATACATCCTTGTGCTCGATGGGCGCGGGCAGATACCCTTCGTCGATCTGGATGACGTTGTATGTCCCCTTGCGCTTGGCTTTGAGGATCTCCAGCGCTTCGGGGGTATAGCCCGGGGCGATGATCCCATCGGACACCTCCCTGGCCAGCAGGCGGGCTGTCTGGACGTCGCAGGGATCGGACAGCGCGACAAAATCCCCATAGGAAGACATCCGATCCGCGCCGCGCGCGCGCGCGTATGCCGCCGCGATGGGGGACAGCTCCAGATCGTCCACAAAATAGATTTTTTTGAGCGTCTCCGAAAGCGGCACCGCCACTGCCGCCCCCGCCGGGCTGACATGCTTAAACGACGCCGCAGCCGGCAGGCCCGTGGCGGCCTTAAGCTCCTTGACAAGCTGCCAGCTGTTGAACGCATCCATAAAATTGATATAGCCGGGGTTGCCGTTGCGCACCTGGATCGGCAGCTCCCCGCCGTCGCGCATAAAAATCCGGGCCGGCTTCTGGTTGGGGTTGCAGCCGTATTTGAGCATAAGCTGGTTCATGGTTTCCTTCCTCCTCAAGCATGTCGATTGATTACGCGGGTCTGGCTTTCCCCGGTTTGCAGGTCGATAAACCGGGTAAACAGCGACACCCGGTTTTCCGGATGCAGCGCCTCCCAAACCTGCCGGGAGAACGTATCCAAATCCCCGCAAATCCCTACCCGGACCGGTTCCCCTTCAAACGAGGGAAGCGGATTGCCGTCGCCAAGATAGGTGTGGATCAGACGGCCTTCCCCGGCAACCGGCTGCGGGTATTCGTAAAAATACCGCAGGGCCGCGGCTTCCCGTCCGCAGTCGCTCTTCAAAATGGATAATTTGTACGAAAATGCCGGGGCAACCCGCACTTCCCCGGAAATCCGGGGGGTAAAATTCGGCGCGTCCGGCTCAAACGTCCGGGTCCGCAGGGCCTCTTCGAACGTGCCGCCCCGCTTCAGGGAATCATACACCGTATCGGTCTGATCCCCGTTTGTCACAATGGTTA
>CAJFOO010000060.1 GCA_904397205.1 uncultured Clostridia bacterium | reverse complement strand
TTTAAATGAATCCCTTCAGGAAATTATGGACGGGCTGACATTACATATGCTGGCAAAAGAATATTTAGCGGAAAAAGGAGAAATCTCGTCATGAAAATTTCTACCCGGGGACGGTATGGGCTGCGGGCTATATTGGATTTGGCTGTCCATCAAAAGGATAAAACTTGTGTGTCCCTTTCCGACATTGCCCAGCGGCAGGATTTATCTTTCAACTATCTGGAAGGGATCTTCGCCTATCTGAAACGGGCGGGGCTGGTTATTGGGATGGCTGGCTCCATGGGCGGCTACAGTTTAGCACGCGCGCCGGAAGACATTACCATACTGGAAATCCTCTCGGCGCTGGAAGGGAATTTGTCTGTGACCGACCTGCCTACAGAGGATGAATCCGATATCCGGCAATTCCTCCGGAAGCATATGTGGGAGGTTATGGACAGCCGGATTGAAAACATATTCAAAAATTTGACCGTGGCGGATCTGGTAGCTTCTTCTTCCTGCAAGAAAACCTCCTGAAAACCGCTGCTGGGAAATAGAGCTTCCGCAGGTGTTTGCCTGCGGTTTTTTCTTTCTTGCGGGACAGGTTCTGTTTTTCTGCTTTTGCGAATATTTTTACTAAGGCCGGTTCTTACGAAAAACATTCCAATTTTTTCTTATATTTGCACAATTTATATTTTTTCTTTCTTTTTGTTTATGTTTTTATATTTTGAAAATATTTTTTTCCTTTTTTTTTAAATTATTGTGAATTATACCATGTATTTAATTCTTTTAAAAAATTATTTATTTCTTTTTCCATACTATAATTTGAAAGAGGTATTGACAGGTTATTAACAAATTAAAAAATGAACGGGAGGTTATGCCCTATGAGTAATAAAACGGTTATTACAATTGGCCGCGAATACGGAAGTGGCGGACGGGATATTGGAAGGATTGTTGCCGAACGCCTGCAAATCCCATACCTGGATCGCGAAATTATCTCGCAAGCGGTCAAAGAAAGCGGATTAAGTGAAGAAATTATCCGGCAAGCAGACGAAAAGGCCAGCAACCCTTTTTCCCTCTCCTCGCTGGCGGGAAGTTACTTTTTTGGTTCCCAACCGACCTTCAACAATAACCTGTCTATCAACGATCAGATTTTCATACTCGAATCCGATATCATTAAAAAAGCAGCCGAAAAAGGCCCCTGCGTTATCATTGGCCGCTGCGCCAATTACATCTTGAGGGAATATTCGTACTGTATGAGTGTATTCATCCATGCAGACATGGAGCACCGGATGAACCGCGCCATTCTGGAATACGGAGTCTCTCCCAAAAAAATTGAAGAATTTTTAGCCAAGCAGGACAAACATCGTGCCCATTATCATAGTTATTATACGGATGAAAAATGGGGCGATTTTTCCCATTACGATCTGGTAATCAAGAGCTCGAAATTTGGGATTGAAGCCACGGCAGATTTGATTCTTTCCGCGGTGGAAATTTTTGAAAGACAAAAGTAGTCTTTGCAATTTTTCATGAATGTTCCTGCGAGGCTTCTTGCAAATCCTTCTTGCAGGACGATAAAAAGCAGCGTCCTCGAAAATAAGGATGCTGTTTTTCTTCTTCTTTTTTATCGTAAGAAATCATGAAATTTTATTAAAGCGCTTTTAAAAACTATAGAAAAAAGCAAAAATTATAAAAATCTTTTAATGGATATTGTAAATATTCATAAATTCTTAAAAAAGTTAGAGTAAGGAATTTACTCCGATACAGCTTTGTGTTATAATGGAAGGCAAATCCTTATGGAAATGAGGAAACCAGGAATGGAGGCTGAGAATGCAAGAAACCCAAGCCAAAACTCCAAAAAAGTGGCCAATCGTTCTTCTTTCCATCTTATTGGCTCTCACTGTCGGCGTTTTGATTTTCATCTGGACGCGGTTCGGCAATGCCCCCCCCCAGGATGAGGGATATCAGATGACCACCTACGCGATGGCAGCTGTGGTACAGCAGACCGTATACGGATCTGCCGGCCAGGAAGCAGCGTCTGCCGCCGCACAAGCAGTCAGCGATCTCAATGAATGGATCTCCTGGCGCTCGGAAACATCGGATATCGCCCAGATTAATAATCAGGCCGGAAGCTCCCCGGTACAGGTGCAGCCCTCTACCCTTTCGATTTTGCAAACCTGTCTGGATGTAGCACAGAAATCGGGCGGCGCGTTCGACCCCACCGTCCTCCCCCTTACCACTTTATGGAATATCGGATCCGATAACCAGCGCGTTCCCTCTGCAGAAGAAATTTCCCAGGGACTGGCTTGTGTCGGATACCAAAACCTCGTCCTCGATCCGGATGCTTCTACCGCATTTCTTTCTGTGGCAGGAGCCGGGCTGGATTTAGGCGCTGTGGGAAAAGGGGCCGGATGCGACGCGGCCGTGGCTGCCTACCAGGAAGCGGGCGTGGAAGGCGGGGTTGTCGCCGTTGGCGGCAGCGTCGGGGTATATGGCTCCCGTTCGGACGGACGGCCATGGACCATTGCCATCCGCAACCCCAACAGCGGGGAAGACCGAACCGCCGCCCTGGGTACGCTGGAAATTACGGAAGGGTTTGTTTCCACCTCTGGTACATACGAACAGACCTTTACGGAAAATGGGGTAACCTACCACCACATTCTCGATCCCAAAACCGGCTATCCCTCCAGCAACGATCTTGTTTCTGTCACGGTTGTCTGTGACAATGGGGCTCTCAGCGACGCCCTTTCTACAGCTTGCCTGGTCCTGGGCCTGGAGCAAGCGCAAACCCTTCTTGCCCAATATGATGCGGGCGGGATTTTTATCAACGAGGAAAACCAAATCTTTGTGACGGACAACTTACAAGACGCCTTGGAAGTCACTGCAGATGGGTTTACCCTTATGTCATAACTCCCTTTCATCATAACCAAATGAAAGGGAAGGATTTGTAGATTTTTAGGAGGAGTAAGAAATGGAGTTCCCAAGCAATCCATTCAGAACTCACGGCGGCGTCAAGGCGCCCCACAGGAAAAACACCAGCCAGATGGCATCAGTTTCCATGCCTCCCCCGGCACAGGTCACACTGCCCATGTCCCAGCACATCGGACCTCCCTGCACCCCGGTGGTCAAGGTGGGCGATGAAGTCCTTGTCGGCCAGAAAATCGGGGAATGCAGCGGCTTTTTATGCGCTCCCATTCATGCCAGCGTATCGGGTAAAGTTTCTGCAATTACTCAGACAGTCCTGTCCAATGGGGAGAAATCCAACGCGGTAGTGATCGCTTCCGACGGGGAAATGAAAGTCTCTCCCGATATAAAACCCCCGGTTGTAGAAACTTTGGAGGATTTTTTAAATGCCGTGAAGGAATCCGGCCTGGTGGGGTTAGGCGGCGCAGGCTTCCCTACCCATGTCAAGCTGAATATCCCCAAAGACAAAAAGGTAGATACCCTGCTGATTAACGGCGCGGAATGCGAACCATATATTACCACGGACCACCGCGCGGCGCTCGAAGACAGCGATGATATCCTCGACGGCATCTTTGCCGTAAAAAAATTCCTGCACCTTGACCGGGTCATTATTGGGATAGAGGGCAATAAGCCGGATGCTATCCAGCATTTAAAAAATCTTTTGGACAAGGATCCCCGCAACAGCGACCACAGCGTGGGGGTTTTAACCTTAAAAGCACGGTATCCGCAGGGCGCGGAAAAAGTATTGGCGCAAGCTGCTACCGGAAGGGTCATCCCGACCGGAAAACTGCCGTCAGACGTAGGCTGCGTCGTGATGAACATCACTTCTGTCGGGTTTTTGGGAAATTACCTGAAGACCGGGATGCCTCTTATCAGCAAACGTGTGACGGTAGATGGTTCTGCCATTGCGCAGCCCAAAAATGTCATCGTTCCCATTGGAACCTCTCTGAGTGAAGTTATCGCTTTTTGCGGAGGATATAAAGAGCCAGTCAAGAAGTTGATTTTGGGCGGGCCGATGATGGGCTTTGCTACCTTTACCGATGAAATTCCCATCCTCAAGCAGAACAACGGCCTGCTGGCCCTCAATGAAAAGCAGTCCCGTGTATTAAAGCCTACGGCATGCATCCATTGCGGCGCCTGCCTGGAAGTATGCCCAATGAACCTAATGCCAAATTCTTTTGAAAAATATACGGCGGTTAAGAATGTCGATGAACTCAACAACCTGTCGATTACGACCTGTATCGAATGTGGGTGCTGTTCATTTACCTGCCCAGCCGGGCGTCCCTTAGTGCAGGCCATCCGTCTGGGGAAAGGGCTGGTAAGGCAGGCAGCCGCCAAAGCAAAAGCAGAGGCCGAGGCGGAAGCCAAAGAAGCAGAAGCCGCTAAGGCATAACCCTCGTAAAAATTTATTTTATATTTTCGAGAAAGGCATGAACAACCATGAAAGAAAAACTTCTTGTGTCGTCTTCGCCTCATTTGCGGTGCGGGCGTACGACAAACCGGATCATGCTGGACGTCATCATCGCGATGATGCCCGCTGTGATTGCATCCTGTATCTTCTTTGGAGTAAGGGCGCTGATTATCGTGGCCGTTTGCGTGGCCACCTGTGTGGTCAGCGAGTTCGTCTGCCGCAAGGTGATGAAACGGGAAAATACCATTGCGGATCTGAGCGCTGTGGTCACCGGTATTTTGCTGGCGTTCAACCTTCCGGTATCCCTGCATCCGGTGATGGCGGCTATTGGCAGCGTCGTTGCCATTGTCGTAGTAAAGCAGATGTTCGGCGGCCTGGGACAAAATTTTGTCAACCCCGCCTTGGCAGCCCGTATTGTTTTGCTGGTTTCCTTCCCCGCCCAGATGAGCACCTGGAATGCTCCCTTCTACTATCTTGGAGGGACGGACAGCATTACCACTGCCACTCCCCTGGGAATTTTATCCGAGGGCGGCGGGGAAATGCCCTCGTACCTTGATTTGTTCCTGGGAAACCACGGCGGCAGTTTGGGGGAAACCTGTGCTCTGGCTTTGATCCTGGGCGGGATTTACCTTGTGATCCGCCGGGTTATCAATCCGCTTATCCCTCTGTGCTACATGGCCACAGTGGTCATTTTCTCCCTGATTTTCGGCCGGGATATCCTGGTGGATCTGCTGTCCGGCGGCTTAATGCTGGGCGCCATCTTCATGGCTACCGACTACGCTACCTCCCCCATTAACTGGAAAGGCAAAATTATCTTTGCCGTAGGCTGCGGCATCATCACTATGCTGATCCGTATTTTTGCTTCCCTTCCGGAAGGGGTATCGTATTCGATCATTATTATGAACGTATTGACTCCCCATATTGAAAGACTCACCCGTCCCCGCCCCTTTGGGAGCAAGGTAAGGAAGGAGGAGAACCACAATGAAGCTTAGCGCAAAAGCTGTTCTTATTCCCACGCTGGTCCTGTTTCTGGTCAGCGCCATCGTTACAGCAGTCCTGGCCGGCACCAACGCGCTGACCGCAGATACCATTGCTCAGGTTAACGCCCAAGCGGAGCAGGCGTCCCGGCAGGTGGTTCTCCCTGACGCACAATCTTTTGAAGAGAGAGAACAGGATGGAAACATCTATTATATCGGCAAAAACGGCGAGGAAACCGTCGGGTATGTATTTACCACAGAAAGCAACGGATACGGCGGCGCAATGAGTATTATGACCGGCATCAGTGCCGACGGCCAAATCACCGGGATCAATATCCTCAGCCATAATGAAACCCCCGGTCTTGGCGCAAACGCAACAAACGAAAGTTTCCGCGACCAATATAAAAAACCCGTGCCGCAAAGTGGATTCTCCGTTATTAAAAGCGGATCCCCGGACGATACCCAGATTCTGGCTATGACCGGCGCAACAATTACTACCGACGCAGTAACCAATGCGGTGAATCTGGCTGTCCAGCAATATGAAACGGTAAAGGAGGAAAATTAACATGGCAAACGAACCAAAGAAAACAAGCTATCTTTCCGAATTTACCAAAGGTATCGTGAAAGAAAACCCGGTTTTCCGCTTAGTGCTGGGAACCTGCCCCACATTGGCCGTTACTACCGCGGCAATGAACGCCATTGGCATGGGGGCGGCCGCTACGGTGGTGCTGATCGGCTCTAACGTAGCAATCTCCCTCTTACGCAATGTTATTCCTGATAAAGTACGCATCCCCTGCTACATTACGATCATCGCGGGATTTGTCTCCGTGGTGCAAATGATCGTAAAAGCATACGCCCCTTCGATTGACCAATCGCTAGGTATTTATCTTCCCTTGATTGTAGTAAACTGCATTATTTTAGGCCGTGCCGAAATGTTTGCCAGCAAAAACCGGGTCCTGGTTTCCGCTATTGACGGCTTCGGTATGGGCGTAGGTTTTACCGCCTCGCTGCTGGCGATGGGTATTATCCGCGAAATCCTCGGCGCCGGCTCCATTTTCGGCGTGCCGATTTACACCAGCTTTATGCCTTCTATGATCATCTTTATCCTTCCTCCCGGCGGGTTCTTTGTCTTTGGCATGATGGTTGCTTTAGTCAATCGCCTGACCCGCAAGAAAAAGGGCAACAAAGCCGGCTGCACGACGGTGGAAGAGTTTGGCTGCGGAGCCTGCCCCATGGCTTCCAGCTGCGGCAAGA
>CAJFOO010000059.1 GCA_904397205.1 uncultured Clostridia bacterium | reverse complement strand
TGCTTTGCGGTAAGGATACCATAGATATCGTCGGAAGCAAAATATATCATTACCTCCGGCTTGGGGAAGTAAAAGCAAAACTTCGGGCCGTGATAGTACGGCCCCCGCCCCTGTTCCTTATGGATTTTCTCCATCTTCCGCACGCATTTCCAGAGCTTGTCCAAGGGCAGGTACGGGAACACGTCTGTGCAGAGAATCTCTCCGTCTACTGCCTTCTTCCCCTTCCCGGGCAGGAAGAAGAAGCCGCCCAGGAGGAAATGGCTGTAGGGGAAAAAGCAGGCCATTTTACACAGGATGCGCAGGAATTTTGCCTGGATTTCGAGCCGGTGGCCGTGCAGCATAGGCTGCTCCCAGCCTTCAAAATAGAGGTAGTCTACCTCTGCAGCGACCCGCCGGGGGAAATGGTCGAGACAGGCGTAGGCCGGCAGCTCCAGCCATCCCTCCATAAATTCCTGCGCCGGGATCCCGTTCACCGAGTTCTCAGGGAGGAAACCTTTCTGTTTGGTGATCTTCTCCCAAAGCCGGGTGATTTTGTGCTGCTTCCCCCAGGGGGTTTCATGCAGGTTCATAAACAGGTAGTTTCCTTCCTTTCGATCCATAAACGGCCTCCTTTCTCACATTTAAAACTATTTTCCCAGGATAGTGCCGTCTTCCGCTACCGTTGCGATTCTTGTACCATTTTTCGACTTCAGCTTCCATTGAATTCATTTCTAGATTTATATAGTTTAATATATTTGCGGAATATTCTACCATGGATATATTTTCCGGTCAATTCACAAAACAGGAAAAATTGAAGCAGAATAGTTGTCGTTTTTGCTGGATTTTCAAAGAAAAAAGAAAAAGTATGCACAAAACGTGTGCATACTTTTTGTACCGTAAGGGGAAAATTCTCTCGAACCGGGTTATACGCCGTAAGTACCCTTGAGGGTATCCTGGGCCAAAATGTGGCCGTCCATGGCGCGGGCCAGTTCGCCCAGGCCAAAGCCGTCCTTTAAATCGAGCATGGTATCCAGGGCATATACATGGAATTCATAGACATGCTCCCCGTCGGGCGGGCACATCCCGCCATAATAGCAGCAGGCCTTCTGCGGCTTGGATCCCCCTTGCGGGCTGATCCAGCTATTGAGGCCCTGCACAAAATCGGCTTTGCGGCTTTCGCCTTCCTGCAATGCGGGACGGGTGATGTTGGCCGCCAGCCAGTGGATCCAGGAAAATCCTCCCGAAACCGGGAATGCATCCTTATCCTCCACAATGACGGCATACGATACCGTCCCCTCCGGTGCGCCGGTGAATTCCAGCGGCGGGGACAGGCTGGGGATGCCGTAGGGATCGGCCGGGCCGCGCTTGCCGTAAATATCAGCAATTTTCCCGTTTTGGATGGCTGTGCTGGTAACTTTCATAAAAATCCTCCTTATTTTTACAACCGTAATTTTTTTATCGGATTTGTCCGTTTCCGCAGATAATAAATTTGGTGGAAGTCAGTTTTTCCACGCCCATGGGGCCGCGGGCATGCAGTTTCTGGGTAGAAATCCCGATTTCTGCGCCCAGACCCAACTGGCTGCCGTCGGTAAAGCGGGTAGAGGCATTGACATACACCGCAGCGCTGTCCACCTCGTCGATAAACTGGCTGGCACGGCGGTAATTTTCCGTGATGATCGCTTCGCTGTGCCCGGTAGAGTACTTAGCGATATGGGCCATGGCTTCTTCCAGCGAATCCACGACTTTCACCGCCAGGATATAATCGAGATATTCCGTAGCCCAATCCTCCTCGGTGGCGGGGGTAATCCCGGGAAGAATTTCCATGGTGCGTGGGCATCCCCGCAGCTCCACCTGTTTTTTGTCCAGCTGTTCGCGGATGCGGGGCAGGGCTTCGGCGGCGATTTTACTGTGTACAAGCGCGGTTTCAGCCGCATTGCAGACCGAGGGCCGGCTGGTTTTGGCGTTAAAGAGGATACTTGCGGCCATGTCGATATCGGCAAATTCATCCACATAGATATGGCAGTTGCCCTCGCCGGTCTGGATCACCGGTACCCGGGAATTCTGTACTACGCAGCGGATGAGCCCCGCGCCGCCCCGGGGGATGAGCACGTCGAGATAGCCGACCAGGCCCATCATTTCCTTGGAGGATTCCCGGGAGGTGTCCTGGACAAACTGGATGCAGTCTGCGGGCATTCCTGCCTGTTCGGCAGCTTCCCGCATGGTGAAGGCAATGGCGCGGTTGGAATGGAAGGATTCCTTCCCGCCGCGCAGGATCACGGCGTTGCTGGATTTGAGACACAGGGCCGCGGCGTCGGCGGTGACGTTGGGACGGGCTTCATAGATGATTCCCACCACGCCCAGAGGTACGCGGATTTGCTGCACCTTCAGGCCGTTGGGCAGTACGCCTCCCTCGACCACGGATCCCACGGGATCCTTCATAGCGGCAATTTCCTCAATCCCTTTGGCAATGTCCTCAATGCGTTCATGATTCAGGGTCAGGCGGTCGAGCATCGCCGGGCTCATGCCGTCGGCAGCCGCGGCCTGGCGGTCGAGCGCGTTGGCGGCCAGCAGATCGGCTTCGCGGCTGCGCAGGGCGGCGGCAATTTCCAGCAGGGCCTGGGTTTTCTGTTTGGGAGTCCGCTTGGCCAAATCGATGGCGGCTGCTTTGGCTTTTTTTCCCATGGTTTGAAGTTCTGTCATCAATGCAACACCTCGCTTTTAGGATTTTGGACTGGCTAAAAATAGGGTGCCGATTTGCTCCCCGTCAAACAGGCGGTAAATATCCTGCGGGAACACCCCGCTCATCACGCAGCAGGGGATGCCTTTTGCGGTGGCGATTTCGGCCGCATGGACTTTTGTGACCATCCCTCCCGTCCCGCGGGCGCTGCCGGCACAGCCGGCGAGATCGTGGATTTGGGGTGTGATCCGATCCACTACGGGGATCCGGCGCGCCTGGGGGTTTGTGCGGGGGTTATCGTTATACAGGCCGTCGATATCGGTGAGGATGAGCAGCAGGTCGGCCCCCAGGAGGGTGGCGACAAAGGCGGACAGGGTATCGTTATCCCCGAAGTTATTTTCCTGCATTTCGTGGGTGGCGATGGTATCGTTTTCGTTGACCACGGGGATAATCCCCATATGGATGAGCTCTAAAAACGTATTTTCAATATTCTGGCGGCTGGTTTCACTGGCTACGTCGTCTGCCGTGAGCAGGATCTGCGCTACAATCTGGTTGTATTCCCCAAACAGCTTGTTGTAGATGAGCATCAGCTCGCATTGGCCCACCGCGGCAATCGCCTGTTTTTTTTCCATTTCGGTGGGCCGCTTGGGGATGCCGAGCCGGCCCATACCCACGCCTACTGCGCCGGAGGAAACCAGGATAATTTCCATCCCGGAATTTTGCAGGCCGCTGAGTACCTTGCACAGGGATTCAATCCGGCGCAGGTTCATCTTCCCGTTTTCATAGGTCAAGGTGGAGGTCCCCACTTTTACGACCACCCGTTTGGCTTGTGTAATAATCGACATGGCTGGTTCCCCTCTGCTTTGAGAAAAGGGCGGGCTCCTTTTCCGGTATTTCTTTCATGATTGCCCCACGCCTGGCGGCGGGCAGATCGCGCCTCCACTCTGGGAGAGTCC
>CAJFOO010000058.1 GCA_904397205.1 uncultured Clostridia bacterium | reverse complement strand
ATCAAGCTCACCTCCTTCATGCGCGATATGTACGTCAACATCCCCGGGTACGGGGCTAACCGCATCAATACGGCATATACCTACGGCGGGCCGAAGCTGACGGTACAAACGCTCGAATCCCTCTTTGGGGTGGATATTGACCGGTATGTGTGCGTCAATGTGGCCCAGTTCCGGGACATTATCAATACCCTGGGCGGCGTGACCATTGAACTGACCCAGGCGGAAGCCGACCTGATAAACGAGAACAGCGGCGAATCCTATGAGCGGTGGGTTTCGGAAGGCACCCAGCGGCTGACCGGCAAGCAGGCCTGGTACTATGCCCGCATCCGGGCCATCGGCAACGACCAGGCGCGCACCGAGCGGCAGCGCAAGGTAATTGAAAGCGTGGTGGATAATCTCAAGAGCAAAGATCTTTTCACCTTAAACAGCATCCTGGCGCAGGTACTTGGCCAGATGAGTACCAACATGAGCCGTAACGAGGTGCTGGCGCTGGTAGCGAACGCCATGACGTACCTGAACTATCCGATAGAAAGCACCTGCCTTCCCGTAGACGGGACGTATAACGGATCCGGTGATTGGGTATATATTGGCGGGCTTTCACAGAACGTCATTATTCCCGATTTGCAGGCCAACAGCGAGCATCTGGTCGAGTTCCTGTATGAAGACGATATCCCGGAAAAAATCCGATAACAGCATAATAAAAAGGCCGTGTCCAAGCTGGATACGGCTTTTTTCATTTGGCCTTGGCCTGCAGCAGGATGCGGGTTTGTCCGGCATTGAGCGATACCATCTTCGAGGCGATCCGCGGGTGCTTCAGGCGCAGCCGCACCATGTCCTGCAAGGCATTGCCTCCCCGGTACCCGTGGATCACCAGCAGTTCCGTAATGTCCGCCCCGGTGCGTGAGAGAAGCTGTTCCAGTTCTCGTCGGGCGTCGGCGGCGGTCATGCCGTGAATGTCGACTTCCAAAACGGTCCCGTTTTTTTCTATATACAAAAAACCCCCTTCTTTCTTTCGGGCCTGCGGCGTCCCGAAATTTGGCGGAACGCAGCGGTTCCTGTCTTATATTATACTATAAATGGGAAAGATTTGTAATGAAAATTTTTCCATGTTATGGTATAATATCCGCAGAAAACAATAAACGCGGGTAACATAGGCTAAGAATTATCCGGCCATGCGCGCGATCGGCCCGCCGCCAGGCGTGGGATCATATCCGCGGAAACCGCGAAGTGCGGATACTACAGGCTGCAAATGCAGGCAAGCCGTAACACGATCTTGGAGCAGGCCTTTGCCCGCGCCGCCGCACAGGACGATAGATGGAGGATCCGAATGACAGTTGTAGATATGCGGAATTTTTTTACCGACTGTAAGGTTAAGCTGATTGAAATTACCGATACCATGATCTATTATGCAGAGGAAAAACAGGAAGAAGGGCACCGGAGCCTGTTCCTGCTCGAATATGACCGGCAGGCCCAAAAGGAACGCGTGGTGGCCAATTATATCTTAAACGATGAAACCTACCGGCGGCATTATTTTGCGTTTGAAAAGGAGATTGTCATCGTCATGGAACAGGGAGGTTCCAAGGTGTGGGCGCTCCGGCTGGACAAGCAGTCTGGGGAAGAAAAAAACCTGGCGCAAATCTCGTTCATTGGCAGCGTTGTCGACAGCAAGGCGCTCGATCACCGGCACATCCTGTTTTACACGGTAAAAAATGAGGAGCATGCCGATTTGCTTCAGGAATATGAGCAGCTTACCGGCTTTTCACAGATTGTATACTTATATGATTTGGATACCGAAAAATATTACTACGTTAAAGATGCGCGGATTTGCCAGACGTCCGGCAGCCATTTGATCCCTTACCGGGCGGCAGACGGCTCCCCGCAGCTTTTGGTGCTGGATCCGTACGGCGACGAGCAGGAAAAAGAACGCTGTTACCGGGAAAAGGTGCCGGGGGAGATTTGCGATTCGGTTTGGACCTGCCCGCTGGAGGAGTTTTTTGATCGGGTGGCACAGGATCGGGAGATACCCATGGAGCTGCTGTTCTGCGCCGACCGGGACGGTCTGCTGCGGTATGCCGGCATGGATCAGGACAACCTGTATTTCCGGGCAAAGTATTTCCCAAACAACGACCAGCGGATCTGCGCGTTCCACAAGGAAACCAGGGAAAAAAGCGTGGCGGCGGTGCTGAACCTGAAAGAGCATGAAAAAGAAGCGGATTTCCTCATCGACACGGCAAACGCACGGGTATACCGGGTGAGCCGGCAGGAGGATAAAATTGAGATCCGGGGCGTGCTCAATTCGCGGGTACGGGGGAAATATACCCAGGAGCTGGGGGATTTCATCGCCTGTGTGGACGATCGGTTTTTAATTGCCAAATACATTATGAGCGACGACAAGGATTCCTTTGAGTTCAATTCCATTTTTGACGTGCAAAACAGCCAGCAGCAAAGCTATGAAAGCCGCTGCGCGGTGCAGGATAATACGGTGGTTTTGTACTGAAGATTTATATAAGGGAGTAATTTCATCTTGCAGGGCAGCATGGCGTTTTGCTATGCTGCCCTGCTTCCGTTCCCCGATAATTTGGATTTCCCGGCGGCTGGGCATACTCGCGGGAAAGTCTCGCATAACCTTTCCGTCTTTTTATGTAATTCCCCGCCTGCAAGGCGGCGTTTGTTCCGTTTTCCTTCGCTTTATTTATCAACATAGATCTGAACTTCATAATTCCATTGCAAAATACCCGATACAACAATGAGTTGTACCGTAAATGTTGGCTTTACGCTATATTTTGTTTGGGCTATGTGCAGCAACTCGTGCAAGATTTGTTCCCGGTTTTCTTCCGTACAGGTAGCGCACAGGTACTTTCCTTTTGGCAGTACCTTTAATCCATCGATATTCATATAACGGATACAGACAGCAAAGAGCCTGGATATTCCGTTTTCGGTGTATATACCAGCCAAATCCTCAAAATCAAATTGTTCTTTTAAGGCAGGGGTAACTTTATCGTAGAAATGGCTGAGATAATTCCAAAGATTATCAAGCGTTGGGCTTTCCAAGGTATCTGACAGCAAAATAACACGTTCCGGAATCTCTTTGAGAACCGTCCCCTTGAATTTCTGTTGTCCCTGCAGCTTTCTTTCATAATCCGCTTTTGCTAACTGGATTTTTGCTTTGCTGTATTGTAAGGCGGCCATTTTTTCATCCGCCTTTTTCTCCGCCTGTACTAAAAAGCCGATAATTTTTTCCAGATCGTCATATTCTAAAACCCTTTTTATTTCCTGTAAAGGTAAGTCCATAAGTTGTAAAGCACGCACCGTATTCAGACGGACAATGTCCTGCTTGGTATAATAGCGGTAGTTGGTCCATTCGTCTTTTTTACTTGGCTTCACCAATCCAATGCGGTCATAGTGCCGCAGGGTTTCGCTTGTTGTATGGACAGCCTTTGCCGCTTCTCCAATGGAAAAATATTTTTTCATTTACGGTTTCTCCTATTGACTTTTGTGTTACACAAAGGTTTATAATGCATTGTAGCATCAAATATCGCAAAAATCAATAGACCTCTCAATGCTGTTTAGGAGGGATAGTGGGCATGATAGGACTCAAACGAGCAACGCAGCAGGACGGACAAGCAACCGTACTAAAAAACAGTACGTTGTCGGTCCATAAGCCGGGTAGGTATTGCTTGCTTGGCAGAAATGGCGCAGGTAAAATATGATTCAGATAAAAGCGGTTGACGCACAAAACATATTGGACGTGTGCGCATTGACAACAAATTAAGATGGTATTGGCACAATAAGGGAGAGGCCTGCTTGCTGCTATGCGTTGGAGTTGTAGTCCCTATTTATAAAATTATGGAGGAATCACGATGAAAAAAATCATTTCACTTGGATTGTGCTTTGTGCTGGGCAGTTTTGTTTTGGCGGGCTGCTCAAGCGAAAGCGAACCCTTTGAGGAAAAAAGCTACACGTCAGATACACAGATTAGCGGGATCCATCTTGACGTACAGGACAGGGAGATTGAAGTGTTGTTGTCCGAGGATGAACAGGTGCATATTCAATATTCCGAAAACAGCAAAGAATATTACGATATTTCCGTTTCAGACGGAGTCTTAACAATGACAAGCGCAAGCAGCAAAGAGTGGACGGATTATATTGGGGTCAAACCCGCTGCCGAAGATCGGAAAATATCGTTGCAGATACCGGACACACTGTTAGAAAATCTGACAATCTCCACCACCAACGAGGATATAACGCTTTCTCCCCTGGCTGTAACCGGAAGTATCAGCCTTTCTTCCAATGGGGGAAATATTACCTTTGAAAATGTAGATGTAGGGAACGCCCTGTCCCTAACCGTGAAGGACGGGGATATTTCGGGAACGGTTATCGGAAGCTATGACGATTTTGCTATTCAGACAGAAATCAAAAAAGGCGAGAGTAATTTGCCCAACAAAGAGGGTGGAGAAAAAACGCTCAATGTGTCCAGCAATAACGGCAATGTTAATGTTGCGCTTGTAAACGAATAATCCGTATTCTGGAAACCGCAGCAGCAAAACGATGCTCGATTGTTCTGCTGGACATAGAAAAGCGGGCAGGAAGCCTAATGCTTCCTGCCCGCTTTTTTCATCGCAGCCTGTTTGGCAGCCGGTAAGTTCGTTCGTTTCAATCCTTCCTTATCGGTGCTTAGCCAGAGGCCGCGGTTTTTCTGTTTTTTATTCTTCGTGACGGAGATGGAAATTGTTTACCAGATGCTTGAGCAGGTTTGCCTGCGAGCTGAGCTCTTCACTGGCCGCCGCGCTTTCCTGAGCAGTAGCGGAGTTGGTGGAGATAACGTCGGAAATCTGGTTGACCCCTTCGGTCGCTTGCAGCATATCTTCGGCCTGTTGGTTCGCCCGTTCCGAAATCTGATTCACGATTTCTACGGCACGGTGTGCCATATCGTTTGCCGAGTTCAGGGATTCGGCCGTGGTGTTGGCAATGGTAGTCCCGTTTTCAATCGCATGCAAGCAGTCTTCGATAAGCTGGGTGGTCGATTGTGCGGCTTCCGCACTCTTGCCGGCCAGATTGCGTACCTCGTCCGCGACTACGGCAAACCCTTTGCCGGCTTCCCCTGCACGGGCAGCTTCTACAGCCGCATTGAGCGCCAGGATGTTGGTCTGGAAGGCAATATCTTCAATCGTTTTGACAATCTTGCCGATTTCACTGGAGGTCGCATTGATTTGATCCATGGCCTCCATCATCTGGTTCATGTACTGGTTGGAATTATTGAGCTCTTGCCCGGCCGATTCCACCTGCTGGCTGGCGTCCTGCGCCTGGGAAGCGGTCTCGCGGATTTGGGAGGAGATGTCCACAATCGTGGAAGCGAGTTCCTGCACGGAGCTGGCCTGTTGTGTACTGCCCTGTGCCAGTGCCTGTGCGCCCCCGGCAATCTGTTCGGATCCGTTGGTCACTTCCTTTGCAGCCTGTTCGAGCTGCGACAAAGTAGTATTCATGGACTGCACGATTTGTACCATGGATTCTTTAATCGGTTTAAAATCGCCGATATACTCCAAATTGATGTCAATTGCCATGTCGCCTTTTGCCATAGAAGAAAGGTTCTGCGAAATATCGGAGATGTATTCGGTCAGGATCTGTTTGGTATTCAAGAGGGCTTCGATCAGGCGGCCGATTTCGGAAGTATCCGGCTCCAAAGCCACATGGCTGGCCAGGTCTCCGGAGGCGATTTCTTCCATTTCCTGCTCAATTTTCTT
>CAJFOO010000057.1 GCA_904397205.1 uncultured Clostridia bacterium | reverse complement strand
TGGGAGGCCGCCCACACCGCCGCGCCGGAAGAAATCCCGACCAGCAGGCCCTGGGAAGCCGCGAGCTTGCGCCCGGTCACAAACGCGTCTTCATTCGCTACGGGAAGGATTTCGTCATAGATCCCGGTATCCAGGATCTCCGGGACAAACCCCGCGCCGATCCCCTGGATCTTGTGCGGCCCTGCCTGGCCCTTGGAAAGCACGGGGGAATCTGCCGGTTCCACCGCCACAATGTGGAGATGCGGGTTTTTCTCCTTTAAGTATTTGCCCGTACCGGTAATGGTCCCTCCCGTACCGATACCGGATACCAGCACATCCACCTTTCCGTCCGTATCCTGCCAGATTTCCGGGCCTGTCGTGGAAAAATGCGCCTTGGGATTCGCGGGATTGACAAACTGTCCTAAAATCACGCTGCCCGGGGTTTCCTTGTGCAGCTCTTCCGCCTTGGCAATGGCCCCTTTCATCCCTTTTGCCCCTTCCGTCAGGACCAGCTGCGCGCCGTAAGCCTTCAGCAGCGCCCGGCGTTCCCGGCTCATGGTTTCCGGCATGGTGAGGATCAGCCGGTAGCCGCGTGCCGCGGCAATTGCTGCCAAGCCAATCCCTGTGTTGCCGCTGGTGGGCTCAATGAGGACCGCCCCCGGCCGCAGCCGTCCGCTTTGTTCGGCCTCCTGGATCATCGACAAAGCCACCCGGTCCTTGACGCTGCCGGCCGGGTTGAAGGATTCCAGCTTCGCCAGGATCCGCGCGCCAAGCCCCTGCTCCTGCGCGTATTGTTTGAGTTCCAGCAAAGGGGTATTTCCAATTAGTTCCGTGAGGGATTGATATACCTGTCCCATCGTCCTGTCTCCTTTATTCATATTATTTTAGTATACTTTAAATAAAGTATACCGCTTCCCCAGAAATTTGTCAAGAGAAAAAAACGGCTTTGCCTGTAGCCGGAAACAAAAAACGGGCGATGCCCGCCCGTTTGTATTAATTAGCCATTTTTTCCATCAACAGCATGATTTCTTTCATTTTTTCTTCCTGCTGCTGGGCATCCCCGCTGGTAAAGGCTTCTTTCACACAGCTTTCCATGTGTGCCTGCAAAATCAGCCGGTTGGCTTTTTTCAGTACTGCCTGCGCCGCCGAAAGCTGCGTACAGATATCCACGCAGTACCGGTTTTCCTCCACCATTTTCAAAAGGCCGTCCATCTGCCCCCGGGCCGTCTTGAGCAGCTGCTCAATTTTTTTCTTCTCCGCTTGCATCATCCATTCTCCTCTCTGCTCAGGACTTTTCCTGGATCCCAACGGCTTCAAAGCCTTCTTCGTTCACCGCGTCCATCAACACCTTGTCCGCTACATCCTGCGAAAGGGTAATTTCCGCGCACCGGTTCTCCAGATCCACCACGGCGCTGTCTACCCCGGGGATTTTCTGCAACACTTTTTCTACGCTGGCCTTACAATGGCCACAGCTCATCCCATGAATCTCCATAACTTTTTTCACTTGGTTTCCCTCTCTTTCTGAAATAACATGCGGAAAAACGGCCACCGATACCCGATCCCTCTGCGCCGGCTCCGCCTGTGTACCATCCGGATCCGCCTGGTGCAGCTTCGGCTTGAACAGCCGCAGCCGCAGGGCGTTGCCCACCACGAAAACCGAACTGAAACTCATGGCGGCGGCTCCGAACATGGGGTTGAGCAGCCAGCCCCACAGGCCGTAAAAGACCCCGGCTGCCAGCGGGATACCGACGCTGTTGTAAAAGAACGCCCAAAACAGGTTTTCTTTCACATTGCGGATAACCGCCCGGCTCAGCTGGATAGCTGCTGCTACGTCGAGCAGGCTGCTTTTCATCAGGACCACGTCCGCCGATTCAATCGCAATGTCGGTACCGGCGCCAATCGCAATGCCTACGTCGGCCCGGGCCAGGGCCGGGGCGTCATTGATCCCGTCCCCGACCATCGCCACCTTTTTGCCCGATTCCTGGAGCCGCCGGATTTCCTGTTCCTTATCCTGGGGAAGTACTTCCGCCACGACCCGGTCAATCCCCATCTGGCGGCGGATTGCTTCCGCTGTCCTTTTATTATCCCCCGTCAGCATCACTACGTCAATACCCATTTCTTTGAGCTGGCGGATCGCCGCCCGGCTGGTAGACTTGACTACATCCGCCACGGCAATCAGGCCCAAAAGGCCGTCTTCCCCGGCAAAGTACAGCGGCGTCTTGCCTTCGTCGGCCAGGGCCGCGCTGGTTTCCTCCAGCGGCGCTGTAGGAATCCCGTTTTCCTCCAAAAACGCCCGGTTTCCCGCCCAGTAGCGGCGGCCCTGGAGGACGGCCGTCACGCCGCGCCCCGAAACCGCCTGGAACTGCTCCGCCTCCGGCACTGCGACCTGCTCCTGCGCGGCCTTTTCCAAAATGGCCTCTGCCAGAGGGTGCTCCGACGGTTTTTCCAGGGCCGCCGCCAGCGACAGCAGTTCTTCATACGCAATGGCATCGCTGTGCAAAATATCCGTCACCTGCGGCTTGCCCTCCGTAATCGTGCCGGTCTTATCCAGCACCACCGTATGGATGCTGTGAGCCGTTTCGAGGGCTTCTGCGGATTTGATCAGGATCCCCTGTTCCGCTCCCTTGCCTGTGCCGACCATGATCGCCACGGGGGTGGCTAGCCCCAAGGCACAGGGACAGGAAATCACCAGCACGGCAATACCGATCGACAGGGCAAACGCAAACGGATAGCCCAGGCACAGCCACACAATGAACGCGGTGAGGGCAATCCCCATGACCACCGGGACAAACACCCCGCTGATTTTATCCGCGAGCTTGGCGATGGGTGCTTTGGAAGAACTGGCGTCCTCCACCAGCTGGATGATCTGGGCCAGGGTAGTATCGCCGCCCACCTTTTCCGCGCGCATCTGGAAATAGCCGGACTTGTTGATCGACGCAGCAATCACGGTATCCCCCGGGCCCTTTTCCACCGGGATGCTTTCCCCGGTGAGCGCCGACTGATCCACTGAGGAGCTGCCCTGCTCCACCCGGCCGTCCACCGGCACGCGCTGGCCCGGCCGTACGACTACCAGATCCCCTTTGACCACCTCTTCCACGGGGATCTCCTGTTCCTCCCCGTCGCGGATGACCGTGGCGGTCTTCGGCGCGAGATCCATCAGCTTGGCGATGGCGTCGCTGGTCTTGCGTTTTGACCGGGTTTCCAGGTATTTGCCGAGGGTAATCAGGGTCAGGATCGTCCCGGCCGATTCAAAATACAGATCCATCATATAATGGTTCACCGTATCGAGATCCCCATGGCCCAGCCCTACCCCGATCTGGTAAATCGCAAAGATGCCGTACGCCAGTGCGGCGGACGATCCCACGGCGATCAGGGAATCCATGTTGGGCGACAGGTGGAAAAGGGAACGGTACCCGACTTTATAATACTTGAAATTGACAAACACAATGGGCAGCGTCAGCAGAAACTGCGTAAACGCAAAAGGAATGGCGTTTTCCGCGCCGTGGAACCAATTCGGCAGGGGCAGGCCCATCATGTGCCCCATGGAGAGGTACATCAGCGGGACCAAAAAGCAAATCGACACAATCAGGCGGATTTTCATGCTCTTGAGCTCTGTCTCTACAGGCGAAGGCCCGTCGGCTGTTTTGGCTGCCGGCTTGCCCGGAGATTTAGCCGCCTGGGGCTGTGCGCCGTAGCCGGCCTGCACCACCGTGTCGACAATCGTTTGCTCGCTGACCGCATCCGTGTCAAAATCTACCGTCATGCTGCCCGAAAGCAGGTTCACGTTCACTGATTTCACACCGTCTAATTTTTTTACGCACCGCTCCACCTTCGCCGAGCAGGCCGAACAGCTCATGCCCGTGACCTGGAATTTTTCGTGCATTCCTCCACCTCCTGATACACCCCTCCATGGAGGTGTGTTTGCTTTACTATACCATATCGCTCCACATTTGTCAACCATCCATTCTCCAAAAAGAAAAACAGGCCGGCGTATGCTGTCCATACACCCGCCTGCAAAACTATTTCCCGCTTTTTTCCCGGCGTGGCCTGAGCCGGGTTTCCGTATCGTACTCTTTGAGCATTTTGACCATCACGCCGCTCAGGGCAAGAATCCCAATCAGGTTTGGGATCACCATCAGGCCGTTGAAGCAATCCGACATCGACCACACCAAATCTACCTTCAGGAACGATCCCACGACCACCAGCAGCGAAACCAGCACGGCATACACCTTCACCGCGCGTTTGCCAAACAAATAATTGACGTTGGTTTCCCCAAAAAAATACCAGCCGATAATGGTAGAAAAGGCGAAAAAGAAGGTGCAAATGGAGATAAACACACTGCCGAACTGGCCGAATACCTGCTGAAAACCAGCCTGTGTCAGCGCAATGCCCTCATATTCCCCTGCCATCCCGGCCGGCAGGACGCCTGTCACCAGGATCACCAAAGCCGTCAGGGTAAGGATAATAAACGTGTCGATAAAAACCCCCACGATAGCGGCCAACCCCTGGTCACAGGGATTCTTGACATTTGCCATGGCATGGGCGTGCGGTGTGGAGCCCATACCGGCTTCATTGGAAAACAAGCCTCTGGCCACGCCGTACCGTACAGCCTTCTGGATCCCGATGCCGACTGCACCCCCTACCACTGCCTGCGGCTGGAACGCCCCTACAAAAATCTGGGCAAATGCCTGCGGCACCTGGGTGATATTGGCAAAAATAACAATCAGCGCCCCCAAGATGTAAAACCCGGCCATAAACGGTACAAGCTTTTCGGTCAAGGAAGCAATCCGCTTGACCCCGCCCACAAAGACCAGGAAGGATAAAACAGCCACCACAATACCCACAATCAGGGAAATGTAGTTGAACTCCCCTTCCGCCGGGCCAATCCCAAATCCCCGGAAGGTCCCGGCAAAGGCCTCGCCAATGGAGTTGGACTGCACCATATTTCCCGTGAAACCAAGCGCGAACATGATCAGTACGGCAAATATCCCCGCCAAAGCCCGGCCAAACCTTCCTTTAAACACCGCCCGTATGTAGTACACCGGCCCGCCGTGTACCTGGCCGTTTTCCACCTTGCGGAACTTCTGTGCCAGCGAGGCCTCCACAAAAATCGTGGCCATCCCGAAAAATGCGCTCGCCCACATCCAGAAAATCGCCCCGGGACCGCCCATCACCATAGCGGTAGCCGCACCAGCCAGGTTACCCGTCCCTACCTGGGCCGCAATCGCCGTGGCCAGCGACTGGAACGACGTCATCCCGCCGTCTTTCTGCGCGCGCCCCCGCAGGGAAAACCCGCCGAATACCTTTTTCATGGCCATGCCAAACTTGCGTATCTGGATAAACCGCAGGCGGAATGTGAAGTACACCCCCGTGCCGCACAGCAAAATGATCAAAAGATAATCCCACAGCCAGCTGTTGACCGTTTGGACAATCTGCAATAAAACATCCATGCTCTTTCCCTCCTTCTCCGCTGCATGTCTGTAAAACTGTCTTGTTCAAAATCAAAACGAAAACGATTGTTAAAACACTCACAACCGTATTAGCATACCATACTTTCCGGCAGGAATCAATTTCCCTCCCCCAGTTTTTTACATTTTATTTGTAGAAAACAAAGAAACTTTTTTATCCAAATTTCCATAAAGATTTGTCAATCCGGACCGGATGCGGTATAATAGAAAAATACAAAGAAATGAAACGAAACCGAGGTGATTGCCATAGAAACCAAATCCCTGCGCAGCCGAAACGGGAAACTCCTCTCCCCCGCTGCGGAGGCGGAACGCAGCATCATCAAAAAATTCCGCAAAACCATCTGGAACCCCTTCGTTGGAGGGATCAAGGATTACCATCTGATCCAGGAAGGCGACGCCATTGCCGTATGCATCTCCGGCGGCAAGGATTCCATGCTGCTGGCAAAATGTATGCAGCACCTGCAAAAGTACAGCGAGATCCCCTTTTCCGTGCAGTACCTGGTGATGGATCCCGGCTATACCCCGCAGAACCGCCAGAAAATCGTGGACAATGCCGCCCGGCTTGAGATCCCGATCCGGATCTTCGACAGCCCCATCTTCCGGGTGGTGGAGCAGGCGGGCGGCTCCCCCTGCTACCTGTGCGCCCGGATGCGCCGGGGATACCTCTATAAACAGGCCCAGGCCCTCGGCTGCAACAAGATTGCCCTGGGACATCACTTTGACGATGCAGTCGAAACCATCCTGATGAGCCTCTTGTACGGCGCGGAATTCAAAACCATGATGCCCAAGCTGCACAGTACAAATTTTGCGGGCATGGAACTGATCCGCCCGCTTTATCTGGTGAAAGAAGAACACATCATCGCCTGGCGCAACTACCACCGGCTGGAATTTTTGCAGTGCGCCTGCCGTTTCACCGAGCAGTGCGCCGCCGCCCCGGAGCAGGGGGTTTCCAAACGCCAGGAAACCAAAGCCCTGATCCGCCGACTGCGGCAGGACTCCCCCAATATCGACAAAAATATTTTCCGCAGCATCCACAACATCAACTTGCAGACGGTGATCGGCTACCGGTTCCACGACGACGGCCCGGTGCGCACCTTTTTGGACGAATATGAGCGGGGCAGTTAACGCGGCAGCCGGAGGGCTTTCGTCCTTCTGGTTCAAGATCCTCACCAGCCTGTTTATGGTCATCGACCATGTGGGGGCCATGTTTTTCCCCGAGTACCCCATCTTCCGCGTGATCGGCCGCCTGGCGTTCCCCTTGTACTGCTGGCTGATTGTCCTGGGATTCCGGTATACCCGCTCCCCGGCAAAGTATGGGGGACGGCTTTTGCTGTTCGCCTTCCTCTCGCAGATCCCCTATACCCTCATGCTCCGGCAGGTGATGGGCCTGCCGCCCCTGCACCTGCAAAACCAGCCGCAGGCCGGGGTGTTTTCCTCGTTAAATATCTTCCTGCCGGTCTTTACCAGCACGCTCAACGTCCTATTTGTGCTGAGCCTTGGGCTGCTGGCGCTTTCGATCCTGCGGGCCCTGATCCGCTGGGGACAAGCCCAAAAGCGGGTATGGCTGGGGCATTTGCTGGGGCTGGCTGCCGCAGGCGCGCTGACCGTGGTTTCCGGGTGGATCCACTGCGAATATTCCCAGTTGGGTATCCCCTTGATTGTAGCGTTTTACGAGGCATTCTGGTTCCAGGAGCACGGTGCGCCTCCCCTATTGGGAAAAACCCTGCAAATTGTCCTGCCAGGCTGTGCGATTGCCTGGTATACCCTGCAGCTTTGCCGTAATGCCCCATCTCAAACCGGGCTGTATCTGATTTACGGGGCGGCCCAGCTGACCGCCGCAGCGCTTACCCTGCTGTACCGGGGGAAATCCGGCCCGCGGAGCAAATTCCTAAAGTGGTTTTTCTATGTGTTCTATCCCGGGCACATTCTGGTTTTGCTTGCGATCCTGTTTGCCGTCTCGTGACCGGCTGCCGTAAGGCGGCCGTTTTTTATTCTTAAAAAATGTATAATTATACATTTTGAAAACCAGAACAATCCCGCGGGAAATCCTGGCGGGATATAGGCATTTGTTCTTCCTTCTTTTCCCAAGAAAAACAGAGGAAAATATACTAAATTTGTCTATTTTCTCTCCATTTCCCGAAAAAGAAACGCATAGAAAAAATCCTTTCTTTGCTTGTTGACTTTTTCCCCCCTAAATGATATAATAAATATATTACGCAATTTGTTTAAAAAATTGCATCCAATCTTATGTATTTTGTGTATTCCGACACCAAACCCTTGCAAGGTTTGGTTATATTTATACACAAATTGCATCCTTTTCCCAAACAGTCTGCTATTTAGGAGGAACCCGGTATGAACCAAGATACGTACAATTCCTACAGCCACAAGACTTCATCCGACAAGCTGGTCCAGGTGGCGCAAATTGCCGCGCCCTACAAAAACCGTCCCGAAATGCTCATGACCGTCATCATTGAGGTGCAGAAGGTCGTGCGCGCATTCTCCGAGGACGTCGCTGCGGTTATCGCCCGGGAAATGGGCCTTCCCCAGACCCAGGTATACAGCTTTATCACCTTTTACGCCATGCTTTCCGTCAAGCCCCGGGGCAAATACATCATCCGCATGTGTGAAAGCGCCCCCTGCCATGTGCACGGCGCCAAGGAAGTGGTCAAGGCCATGGAGGACGCCCTGCGCATCAAAATGGGCCAGACCACCGAGGACGGCCGCTTTACCCTGGAGTATTGCCCCTGCCTTGGCATCTGCGACGTATCCCCCGCTATCATGATCAACGACCGGACATATGGAAACCTGACCCCGGACAGCGCTACCCAGCTCATTAAGCAATATATTCGAGAGGATGTGTGACAGATGGAAGAAATGCGTATTTTGCTGCGGAACAAAGATAAGATCGACCCGAAAAACGTGCAGGATTACATCCAGACCGGCGGGTATGAAGCGCTGAAAAAAGCGCTCTCTATGGACGGGCAGGAAATTATCAATCTGCTCAAGGAAGCCGGCCTGCGCGGCCGGGGCGGGGCGGGCTTCCCCACCCATATGAAGCTCCAGTTTGCCAAAAACGCCCAGGACGATACCAAATATGTGGTGTGCAACGCCGACGAAGGCGAACCCGGCACCAACAAGGACCGCGTCCTGATGAGCGCCGACCCCAACAGCATCTTTGAAGGCATGGCCATTGCCGCCAAGGCCATCGACTCTCACAAGGGCTTTATCTATCTGCGCGCCGAGTATACCTACATCCGTCCCCTGCTCGAGGATGCTTTGGAAAATGCCCGCCTGGCCGGATGCCTGGGCAAGAATATCCTGGGTTCCGGGTACGATTTTGATATTGAACTGCATTCGGGCGCGGGGGCATATGTATGCGGCGAGGAAACCGCCCTGTTTGAGTCCATTGAAGGCCGCCGCGGCGAACCCCGCTTCCGTCCCCCGTTCCCCGGCTCCAAGGGCCTGTTTGGAAAACCCACCGTCCTCAACAACGTCGAAACCCTTGCCAACATCCCTCCCATCCTGCGCCATGGGGCCGAGTGGTACCGTGGGATCGGATCGCCGAACAGCCCCGGCACCAAACTCTTCACCGTGTGCGGCAACGTCAGCCGCCGGGGTGTGTATGAATTCCCCATGGGCGTCAACCTCAAGGAAATTATCTACGACGTATGCGGCGGCATCCCGGACGGCAAGGGCCTCTTGGCCGTACAGACCGGCGGCAGCTCCGGCGCGATCATCAACGCCGACCAGATTGACCTGCCGCTGGACATCGACCATGTTTCCGCTTCGGGCGGACGGCTGGGATGCGGTACCATCTTTGTGATTGACGACACCAACTGCATTGTGGACATTGTACGCAACAATCTCGACTTTTTCCGTTCCGAATCCTGCGGCAAATGTACGCCCTGCCGCGAAGGCGGAACCCGGCTGTATGAATTGATTTGCAAAATCAGTGAAAACCGGGGCACCGTGCACGATATAGATACCATTATCGACCTGGCCAGCACCATGCGGATTGCCGCTTTGTGCGGCCTGGGACACTCCACGGCTGTGCCGGTGCTGACCAGCCTGCAAAACTTTGCGGATGTATACACCCATCATATTGACAAAGACTGCTGCCCGGTATGCGGGCAGATGCAATAAGGAGGAGGGGAATCAGCTATGGTAAACATTCAAATTGACGGCCAGTCCTTACAGGTGGAAGAAGGCATGACCATTTTGCAGGCCGCCCGCCTGGCCGACATCAAGATCCCCACGCTGTGCTATCATGAGGATCAGAAAATCAAATCGGTCTGCCGCATCTGCGTCGTGGAAGTAGAGGGCCAGCGCCTTCTGCAAGCCGCGTGCAGCTACCCGGTCAGCGAAGGCATGGTTATCCACACCGCTTCCCCCAAGGTCATCCAGGCGCGCCGGAACATTCTGGAGCTGATTTTGGCCCGCCATCCGCAGGAATGCCTCACCTGCAACAAAAACGGCTATTGTGAACTGCAGGATCTCACGCAGGAACTGAATATGGCCCGCCCGCTGCGCTATCCCCTGGACCGCCGCCCCCACACCGTGGACGACGGCTCCACCTCCATTGTGCGCGACCCGGCCAAGTGCATCCTGTGCACCCGCTGCATTGAAGCCTGCGGCGACGTGCAGACCATCGCGGTCATCGGCAAGGAGAACCGCGGCTTTGACACCATTGTGGTGCCGCCCTATGGCAAAAACATGAGCGAGACCGTATGTGTTAACTGCGGGCAGTGCGTGCAGGTTTGCCCGGTCGGCGCGCTGACTATCCACGACGATACCCAGAAGATCTACGACAACATGCGTGCCGGCAAGCTGCTGGTTGCGCAGGTTGCGCCTTCCGTGCGCACCACCATCGGCGAGGCCCTGGGCGAAGAACCCGGCACAGTAAGCACCGGCCGCCTGGTAACCGCTATGAAGAAAATCGGGTTTGACCGGGTATTTGACTCCGACTTCTCCGCCGATCTGACCATCATGGAGGAAGGATACGAGCTGCTCGACCGCCTGAAAAATGGCGGCACCCTCCCCATGATCACCTCCTGCTGCCCGGCATGGGTGAAATTCTGCGAGACCTACAATCCCAAATATACCGATCATCTCTCCTCCGCAAAATCGCCCCAGCAGATGTTCGGTGCGGTGATCAAAACCTACTTTGCCCAAAAGGAACAGATCGATCCCAAAGACATTTGCAGTATTTCCATCATGCCCTGCACAGCCAAGAAATTCGAGTGCCAGCGGCCGGAAATGAACGACAGCGGCCAGCAGGACGTGGATATTTCGATCACCGTACAGGAGCTGGCAAAAATGATCCGGGAAAGCGGCATCAATTTTGCCGATCTCCCGGAAACCCCCTTCGATAACCCCTTCGGCCTGGGCAGCGGTGCAGGGGAAATCTTCGCGGCAACCGGCGGCGTAATGGAAGCGGCTTTGCGTACCGTATACGAAGCGGCCACGGGCAAAACGCTCGAAAAAGTGGAGTTCCATGATGTGCGCGGCCTGGAAGGCATCCGGGAAGCACAGGTGGATCTCGACGGCACCATTGTGAAGCTGGCCGTCGTACACGGGCTGGGCAACGCCCGGGAAATGATGCGCAAGGTCCGCGCGGGCAAAGCGGATTACCACTTCATTGAAGTGATGGCCTGCCCCGGCGGATGCATCGGCGGCGGCGGCAACCCGATCCGCAGTTGGAAAAAGGTCAAGGCCCGCACCAAATCCGTATACCAGCAGGATGTCGATCTGCCGGTACGCAAATCGCACGAAACCGCGGCCATCAAAGAAATCTACGGCGAGTTCCTGGAAAAACCATTATCCGATAAGGCACACCATCTGCTCCATACTTCCTACACCAACCGCCAGGATCTGTTACGATAAGGCAAAACCGGCAAGCTGGATCTTCTCCGGCCCGCCGGTTTTTTCTTTGCCTGCTGGCAAGGAAAATTTTTTATGTATATTCCCCCGCAGCGGGTCATACATTTAACTACAATCTTTCTTTGAGATAAGGTGGTCTTTGTATGAATGTGAATCGGGGGAAACTCTCCAGCAATGTGGAGGACCGCAGTGTCCTCCTTGGACAATATATTTCGGATACGCACGCCACCGTACGGGGAGCGGCGAAAAAATTTGGCGTCAGTAAAAGCACAGTACATAAAGACGTGGCCGAACGATTAAAATACATCAACCCGCAGCTATACCGCGAGGTGAAAAGCATTCTGGAAATCAATAAGGCCCAACGGCACATCCGCGGCGGGATGGCGACTAAACTGAAATATAAAAAAGCAGAGGAAAACGAAGAGGTATAAAGGACCCCTCTTCCCCGGCAGGCAGACAAAGACAAAGGCAATCAGCAAAAACTACATCCAGGAAACAATTTTTCTACAGAAAAAACGGCAGTGGAACCCAAGGTTCCCTGCCGTTTTTGTGATATAGGGTTTTATCGTGATTTGGAGGCGATTTGGGGGAATCACCCACGCAGTGGATAAGCCATCCTGTCTGCCCTCAGGATACCAACTTATTCCACTGGTATCAGTATGCCCTTCCCCCTTGTTCTTTATACAAACTCACCCCTCAAAAAAGCAAAAAAAAACGGCAGCCTATGCTGCCGCTTTGGGTATGGGGGTTGGTTTTATTATGATTTGGAGTTCTCAGTGATTATGGGCTAAATCACTGTAACGATGTGAAGCTCTGCATATCCCACACCGTCTGCCTTCGCTGCGGGTATGTTCCTTTCACTGTCCTTATTGTACCGCATTTCTTCCCGCCATGTGCTAACAACCCATGTATAACTTGTAAATACATTGTGAATTCCCTGCCCATTGCAAAAGAAAAACGGCAGTCTGTGCTGCCGTTTCAGTATGGGGGTTGGGTTTTATTATGATTTGGAGTTCTCAGTGACTTGGGGGTATCACTGTAACGATGTGAAATTCTGCATATCCCGCACCGTCTGCCTTCGCTGTGGGTATGTTCCTTTCACTGTCCTTATTGTACCGCATTTCTTCTCCCCATGTGCTAACAACTCATGTATAACTTGTAAATACATTGTGAATTCCCTGCCCATCGCAAAAGAAAAACGGCAGCCTGTGCTGCCGCTTCGATATGGGGTTTGGTTTTATTATGATTTGGAGTTCTCAGTGACTTGGGGGTATCACTGTAACAATGTGAAGCTCTGCATATCCCGCACCGTCTGCCTTCGCTGCGGGTATGTTCCTTTCACTGTCCTTATTATACCGGATTCTTTTCCACCATGTGCTAACAACCCGTGTACAACTTGTAAATACATTGTAAATAAGCGGGCCTTATTCCGTGAGAACCGCGGCGGGATCGAGCCATTCCCCATCCCGTTTCACTTCCACATGCAAGTGCGGATCCTCGTTCATTTCGAAAGGTACGGTACCTACCGAACCGATCGTCTGCCCCGCTGTCACGGCATCCCCTTCTTCCACAGAAAGATCTTCTTCCATCCCGCAGTAGGAAATTTCCGTATCCCCATGGGCGATCACCACCACGATCCCAAGTGAGGAATCCTGCCGGATTTCCTTTACTGTGCCGTCGGCTGCGGCAATCACCGGATCCCCGGTTTCGGCGGCAAAATCCGTGCCCTGGTGTGCGCGCCAATCCTGCATGGTTTCGGAATATACCAGGTTCTCCCCGCTATACCGTTTGGTTACTTCCTGTCCTGCCGGCCGGAGAAATTCCGTGGGACTGGCAGCGGTTTCCTGGGTTTCCGGTGCAGAGGATACGGCGCTGGATACCGGGGAGGAGGAAGCAGTATTTTGCGTCGTCTGGGCGGAGGAGCCCGATGTGACCGCCGCCGGCCGGCTTGCCGCAGAAGAAGCTGCGCTGGAACGGGAAGAAACAGCGGACGACGCAGAAGAAGACTCGATGGTCACTCCGCTGACTTTTTGTTCTACGGGCTTTTCCTGCTGGGTAATGACCGCAGAGGTAGGAAGCTCCTGGGTAGTGGGATCCTCCGTCTGCACGGCAATGCTGTCATATGTGGTCCAGGCTGCCGCTGCCACGGCCAGAACCCCCACGCTTAATGCAACATAAAACCCCCGATTGTTCCATTTCTTTTTTTTATCCTTTGGTTTTTGCTCGCTCATGGTTCTAACACCTCCACTGCTATTTTGTACCAGTCAGGGAGGCTTTATACAAAGCTCGAAAAAATCCTTATGTCCGGCGGCGGGAACGTCCGCGTGCAATACAAAACAACACGAGGTTAGTGACCAAAATACCGGACGCCGCACCGCTGAAATCCAAAACCACATCGCTTACCAGGCTCCCCCGCCCCGAGATAAAGCTCTGAATAAACTCGTCGGCCACGGGCACGGCCAGGCCGAACAAGCCGGCGCCAAACAGCCGTACCGGCCACGAGGCAGTAAAGCTCCGCAGGCACAGGGACAGTAAAATTCCCAACGCAAAAAATTCCAAAAAGTGCGCGGTTTTGCGGATGCCATACTCGGTAATGGGGCACCTGAGCCCAAACCAGGAAAACACCTGTTCACAAATCTCCAGTGCCCTGCTGCTGCGGCCGCCGGAAATTTCCCCGGTCTGCCACGAGTTGGAAAAAATAAACACTGCAAAACTAGCGGCACACAGTACCGACAAAACCCGCCAAAACCAAATCTGCCGCAGCAGGGCCTTCACACGCAAGACGATTCCTCCTTTCCGATCAAAAACCAGGGCTCCAAAATACTTTTGCTGTTACAGCAAGCCGTTGTCAGGACAGAAAAAATCTGCAATTTTTTCCTGAACTTCACAAAAAATCATTGACAAATCTTTCTAAAAAAATTATAATAAAGATGTTAACATTCTTTGCAAAGCCCTGTTAGGAACCTATTCCGGCTATAAGAAAACTTAACATACACACAAACACACAGACAAAACGCAGGAATTTTTCCTGCGTTTTTGTTTTCCTCTCACAGACGCTTCCGCAGGGAAAACCCACAGGGTTTATTGCTCATTTTGTCTGTTCCTGTCATGTTGGAACGATAGTTTTATTTTAGAAAAACCCATCCGCCTTGTCAATGTCCATTTTCTGAAAATTTTCTTTCTTTTTTACACGGTGGATTTTGTTTGTCTTTTCGAGCGGGTTGTATTATACTGGGAAAGAGAAAACCCATGGGGAGCCCCCATAACACGGATGGAGGAAAAACACATGATTACCGGCGCGATTAAGAACAAAGCGGGCAAGAGCTGGAACGGGTATATAGGATGTGGCGTAGCTTACCAAACCGCCATTTGACAAGCCGGGTCGGTTTTACAAAGCTGTTTGACGCAAAAACCCAATCGGCTCTTGTAGAGACCATCAAGCAAGTCCGGGAGAGTGCGGTTGTCGACATTGCCGCATGGTGATCGGAACCAAAAAACACAAGTGCAGGAATTTACCCTGTATTTTGTGTTTCCGGATGCAGCCTCCATACAAAAAGCACATAGGGAAAAGAAAAAAGACATGCTAAAAAGCACGTCTTTTTGGTGAACCATCGGGGATTCGAACCCCGGACACCCTGATTAAAAGTCAGGTGCTCTGCCAGCTGAGCTAATGGTTCTTATTAGATCCTGCTTGATAACAAAACAAGCAGGTATGGCTGGGCTGGCAGGATTCGAACCTGCGGGATGACGGAGTCAAAGTCCGTTGCCTTACCGCTTGGCGACAGCCCAATATCATACGCAGGACAAAGGTTGTCCTGCGTGAGCGATGGGGTGGAAGATCGGATTCGAACCGACGATCTCCAGTGCCACAAACTGGCGCTTTAACCAACTAAGCTACATCCACCATATATGGCGCGCTGAAAGGGACTCGAACCCCTGACCTACTGCTTAGAAGGCAGTTGCTCTATCCAGCTGAGCTATCAGCGCAAATGACCGGAATTTTTCCAATGGAGCGGATGATGGGAATCGAACCCACGTGGCCAGCTTGGAAGGCTGGAGTTCTACCATTGAACTACATCCGCATGTCAGCGACGTGTATTATTTTACCATCACACGCCGCCATTTGTCAAGGGGTTTTCTTGAATTTCTTTGGAATTTTACAGGATATCCAAACAGATATCGTCTTCCTTAGCAGTCACAGCAATCCCGCTGATTTCCCGGTCGCAGTTTTCCACGATTAAGGAAGCAATTTTATCCTCTACCTTACGGCGGACCAGATTGCGCAGGTCACGCGCGCCGCTCTTGCCGCCTATCGCATGGGAAGCCAGCCACTGGCATGCGGCTTCGTCAAATACAAACCGGATACCGCGTTCCTTGAGGGAATCCACATATTCTTCCAGCATCAGCTTGGCAATTTTCAGGAAATCGGCTTCTTCCAGTGCGCGGAAGATAATCACCTCGTCCACACGGGCCAAAAATTCCGGCCGCAAAAAGTCCGACAGCGCCTTCATAATCTTGTCCCGGCTGGCTTCCGCCTGGTTTTTGGCAAAGCCCAGGGAGCTTTCCTGCTTATCGCTTCCCGCATTGGAGGTCATGACAATAATTGTGTTTTCAAAATTAACCGTGCGGCCATGCGCGTCCGTAATCCGGCCTTCGTCAAGGATCTGGAGCAGGATGTTCATGACATCCGGATGCGCTTTTTCAATCTCATCGAACAAGATCACCGAATACGGCCGGCGGCGGACCTTCTCTGTGAGCTGGCCTGCTTCGTCGTAGCCCACATACCCCGGTGGGGATCCGATAATCCGGGAAACCGAATGCTTCTCCATAAATTCCGACATGTCCAAACGGATCAGGGTCTCTGGGGTATCAAACAACTCCTTCGAGAGCACCTTGACCAGCTCGGTTTTCCCTACGCCGGTGGGTCCCACAAAAATAAACGAAGCCGGACGGCGGCGGGGACTGACCTGCACCTTGCTGCGGCGGATCGCATTGGAGACGGCCGTCACTGCCTCCTCCTGCCCGATCACCTTGCTGTTGAGCACCTGTTCCAGCTCGGCCAGCTTGCGCAGCTCGCTCTCCTGGATCCGGCTGGCCGGGATACCCGTCCAAAGCTCAATTACCCGTGCCAAGTCCTCCATGGTCACCTCCGCCCCGAGCGCCTGCGGGGCCAGTTCGGCCACCTTGGCATCCAGGCGCGCCACCTCGCAGCGGACTTCCGCCAGCTTTTCATAATCGGTTTCTACGCCGTCCGCCGTCATGCTTTCCTCTTCCCGGCGCAGCTTTTCAAGCTGATCCACCGCATTGTCGTATTCGGCCATGGGCATATTCCGCAGCGCTGCACAAGCACAGGCTTCGTCCATCAAATCGATGGCCTTGTCGGGCAGGAACCGGTCGGAAATGTACCGCTCCGACAAGTTCACCGCCTGTTCCAGCAGACGATCGGGCAAGCGTACCCGATGGTATTCCTCGTAATACGACCGGATCCCTTTGAGGATCCCCACGGTATCCTCCACCGAGGGCTCCATCACCGTGACCGGCTGGAACCGGCGTTCCAGCGCGGCGTCTTTTTCGATGTGCTTGCGGTATTCTTCAAACGTCGTAGCGCCGATCACCTGGATTTCCCCCCGGGACAGCGCAGGCTTGAGGATATTCGCCGCGTTCATGGAACCTTCCGCATCGCCGGAGCCTACGAGGTTGTGTACTTCGTCGATAAACAGGATCACGTTCCCGTCCGCCTTGACCTCGTCTACCAGCCCCTTGATGCGGGCTTCAAACTGGCCGCGGAACTGGGTGCCTGCCACCAGTGCGGTGAGATCCAGCAGGTGCAGCTCCTTCTTTTTCAGCCGGGCCGGCACATCCCCGCTGGCAATGCGCAGCGCCAGGCCTTCGGCAATCGCGGTTTTGCCCACGCCGGGCTCCCCAATCAGGCAGGGATTGTTTTTGGTGCGCCGGCTCAGGATCTGGATCACGCGGGCAATCTCCTTATCCCGGCCTACAATCGCATCGAGTTCCCCGTTCTTTGCCCTGGCGGTCAGATTATTGCAGTAAAGCCCCAGGTTCTTGCGTTTATCCTTCTTTTCCCGGCGGGAAGACGAACCGCTGCCCGAACCGGATTTTTCATTCTTGGCCGTTTCCTTATTGCCGGGTTCCTGCTGTTCTGCGCCGGGGAAAATGCTCTTCAAAAACGGGAAGGTCGCCGCCCCGCCGGGAACAAACCCGTCCTCTGTTTGGCTGCGATCGGAATCGTTCGTCTCTACGGGCTCGATCATATTCATGCCCATGAGTTCGTTGATTTCCTTTTCCATATTTTCCATCATTTCTTCGGTGAATCCCATCTTTTCCATCAGGTCGTTCACCGGTTTAATCCCCAATTCCTTGGCGCAATTGAGGCAATACCCTTGCGTTTGGTCTGCATTGGCCGACTGCGAAACAAACACGACAGCCGGCCGTTCTTGACATCTGGAACACATCATCATATCGGTTTTTCACTCCTCCGCTACCGCCGCGGATAAGCTGGTTGGGCCAAACCCTGCGGTAAAATTCGGGTATCAGCCGATTTATCCAAGCCAGGAAACCCCTGGAATCTCTTTCCTTATTTATGCAAAACGCCGGCTGTACCCCTGCTTACAGCCGGCTCTCCGGGAAAAACACGGCAAAGGGGTTGTACTCATAAAACCAGCGCCCGATATAGGACTGGGAAGCAATCGTATCAATCGACTGCGCCGCTGTTCCCGGGAAAAAGGGGGCGGCCACCCAAACCAGACCGGCCAGCAGAAGCAGAAACGCACCGCCCCGGAGCAGCCCGAATCCCCCGCCAAGCAGCCGGTTGACCTGCCTTAACACAGGAAGCTGGAACACACGGTCCAGCAGCCGGATGAGCAGGCGCACCACAACCCAGAAAATCAGGAACAAAAGGATCGCAAAGACCAGCCAGGTCAGGTTGACAATCACAGGGGAAACCGCATCGGCCACCGCCTGCGCCGCATTGCCGGAAGCGCCCTCAAGATATCCCGCCACAGCTGCGGCAGTCACCCCAAAATGGGAAAGGGCGGAAGAAAAGAACCCCGGCAAAGCCTCAAGCAGCGCAAAAGCCTGCTGTTCGGGGGTTCCTCCGGCAGCCAGAACCGACTCGGCGGTTTCTACCACCTGCGGCCGGAACAACTGCTGGTATAAAAGCTCTGCCAGCAGATGGCCGACCCAAACCGCAGCCGCCAATGCCAGCAGAGAACCAATCCATCCCACAAGGGAACGGAAAAATCCACGGCGGAATCCCTCAATGACAAATCCCAATAAAAACAAACCGCAAAAAATGTCAACCAGGATTGCCACAAAAAACCTCCTATTTCTCCGCGGGACGGATTTCCCCTTTTTCATCCTTTAGTCCATTTTACTATACCACACTTCCCAAAGAAGCACAACCCCCGCGCTAAAAATGCAGGCTGCGGATTTGGCTGATCCCCAAAACATACACGGTGCTTTCATCGCTCAGGGCTATGGCCCGGGCGTCGCTCCCCGCATCCAGCGTTCCGAAAGGCGCCTCGGTCCCGCTGACCGTAGTATCCCGGTTGCGCAGGGCATTGACCGAATAGCCTTTGACCTGCCCGTCGGTAAGTACCGCCAGGGTATCCCCAAAAAGGGATATGCCGGTAATGTTGTCCCCGGTAGAAAGCTCTGCAAATACACTGCCCGTGTTATCCAAAACGACCAGTTTCCCCGTGCCGCCCGTATCGTAAGCCTGGAGCGCCAAAGCCGCCCGGTTTCCATACAGGCTGTAACCTGCCAAAGAATAACCGTCAAAAGTATAGTCCACTTTCGAAGCGTCCCCGCTCTGGATCACGCTCACTCCCGTATCTCCCACGGCAAACACCGCGCCGTCCTGGGAATAAAAGACGTCCAGGATCAGGTTTTCACTGCATTCCAGCACGGCCACCGGCTCTTCCCTGGAAAAATCCAGCAGATAGATGAGGGAAACCAGCGCGCCGTCTTTCGCCCAAATCCCGGAAACCGCCGCCCCCGTACCGTCCGGGTTCAGCGCAATGTCGGAGACGTAACAGCCCGAAAAACGGTATTCATACTGCACGGTGTGGTTTTCCATGAACACGGTCAGTGCTGAAGGATAACCGTTGCCGTCGGTTACCAGGGCATACCGCCCGTTTGCGGCCACGTCGCCGGCCATAATGCTGTTTTCCATCTCGGACTTTATCAGGGTCCGTTCTTTCGTTTCTATGGTATATCCCTGGCTGCCCAGGCTATACACCAGCATCTGCTCACCCGCCACTTTCAAAATGGGGTTATCGTAGCTGTGCTGGATATTGATCAGCTGTTTTGCTGTGGAATTGAGCCGCACCAGGGCGGTATCGCTCGCCATCACCAGCTCCCGGTTAATCGTCAGGAAATTTTTGGGCTGTATGGAAGATCCCACAATATTGGTCGGATAACCGTCGCCAATCCCCGTGCCGCGCGTATTTTGTTCCACCCACTGATCCACTTCTTCCAGAGAGCAGCTGCGCACCGTGAAAAATACCAGCAGCCCCAGCACACACACCAGCAGGATCGCTAAAATCCGGTACATCCAGGTGGGCGCTCCGGTCACCGGCGGCCGTTTTTTCTCCCGCCGGGCAGCGCGCCGGCGCGGCTTCGCAGAGGGGGTTTTCTCTTCCTGTTCCGAGGGCTGCCCGCCCGTTTCTTCCGGCTGTATCCCGGTCTCTTCCTCCGGGCGGAACCGCTTGCCTCCCGCCATGGTTTCACCTCCTTTGGAATCCGTTTACCTGTTTGCGTACTCCACCCGGTTTAAATACAGTCCCCAGGGCGGGGCTGTCGGTCCCGCCATCCCGCGGTCTTTCGCCTCCAGGATACGGGGGATATCTTCCGGGACAAACTTCTTCTGCGCGACCCGCAGAAGGGTCCCTGCCATGATCCGCACCATGTTGTACAAAAACCCATCCGCCGCCACGGTAAACAGGACCATATCTCCTTCCCGGCGGACCTGGGACTTAGTAACCGTGCGGGTAAAATCCCCCCGGTCACGGCGGTCCGCCGTGCAGAAAGAAGTAAAATCATGCCGCCCCAGATACGCCTGCGCCGCCTCGTGCAGAAGCTCCGCATCCAGCGGATACCAGTAATGCAGCGCGTACCCGTTCAGGAAGGGGTCCCGTATCGGGTGGTTCCAGATTTTATAGAGGTACTCCTTTCCGGTACAGGAATACCTTGCATGGAAATCCAGCTCCACCTCCTGGCAGGAAGACACGGCGATATCCGGCGGCAAAAAATGGTTCAGCGCCATAACCAGCCGCTGACAAGGGATGGCGTGCGGCGTTTTGACGCTGATACAGTAATCGTACGCATGGACGCCGGCATCCGTGCGGCTGCATCCCTTGATATCCGGCAATTCGCCGAGCACCTTGTGCAAAGCCGTCTGGAATACCTGCTGTACCGAAAGGGCGTTTTGCTGGATCTGCCAGCCATGGTACGGCTTCCCGTCGTAAGAAATATGAAGCAACAAATTTCGCATAATCGAGCCCCTCTTATAAGTAAGGATGCGTTACAAAAATCCGCAGCAGCACCACTCCCGCGCAAGCGCATCCCGTCACGGCAAACGCCGCGATATCGCGGGCGGCAAAGTGCAGCACCTTCATTTTCGTGCGGCCCTTTCCGCCGTTGTAGCAGCGGCATTCCATCGCCATGGCCAGGTCGTATGCCCGGCGGAACGACGATACGAACAGCGGCACCAAAATGGGGATCAGCGCCTTTACCCGCTGGAATACCCCGCCGCTTTCCAGATCCGCCCCGCGGGCTTTCTGCGCATTGCGGATTTTATCCGTCTCCTCCAGCAGGGTCGGGATAAACCGCAGCGCAATGGTCATCATCATGGCGATCTCATGCACCTTGATGCGGAATATCTTCAGCGGCGAAAGCAGGCGTTCCAGCGCGTCGGTCAGCTGGGTAGGCGACGTGGTAAACGTCAGCACCGAACTGGCTAAAACCAAGGTGATGATCCGCACCGCAATAAAGATGCAGTTACGGATGCCCTGCATGGTGATCTTCAGGAACCCCCACTCAACTAAGGGTTCCCCGCCCCCGTAAAACAGGTTGAACAGGGAGGTAATCAGGATCACCAGCAGTACGACTTTCAGGCTCTTGAGATACCGGCCGATGGAAATGCCGGAGGTGGCCATGCCGAACACCACCAGGCTGAAAATGACGGCCAGGCCCAGAAAATTCCCGGCTACAAAGATAAATACAATAATTCCCAGCACCAGCAGCAGCTTAGCCCGGGGATCCAGGCGGTGCATCAGGGATTTGCCGGGGAAAAACTGCCCCAGGGTAATGTCTCTAACCATCGGCCTCCCCCTTCTGCTTACTGCTCCACAGGGCATATAGTTCTTCCGCCGCGCGTTCCAGCGTCAGCACGTCCGGATCCACCGGCCATCCCTGCGCCCGCAGCCGGGCCAGGATCCGTACTGTCTGCGGCAATTGTAAACCCATACGCATAAGCTCCGTCCCGTGCTGGAATACCTGGGCGGTATTGTCAAAAAACGCCGCTTTCCCTTCTTCCATAACCAGTACCCGGTCGCTGAACCGGGCGATTTCTTCCATGTTGTGGGAGACAAGCAAAACCGTATTGCCGCGCGTTTTATGATATGCCATCAGCTGGCCGAGGATCGTATCCCGGCCCATGGGATCCAGCCCGGCGGTAGGCTCGTCCAAAATCAATACATCCGGATCCATGGCGATCACTCCCGCAATGGCAGCCCGCCGTTTTTCCCCGCCCGAAAGGTCAAACGGGGATTTTTCCAGAAGCTCCGGGGAAAGCCCCACAAATTCTGCTGCCCTTTGTACCCGCTCTTCGATTTCCGGTTCCGTCAGGCCCTGGTTTTTGGGGCCGAATGCAATGTCCTTGCGGACCGTCTCCTCAAACAGCTGGTACTCGGGGTACTGGAACACCAGCCCTACCTGAAACCGTACCGCACGGATTTTTTTCGGCTGCTCCCAGATATCCTTCCCCCGCAGCAGCACCTGCCCGGAGGTGGGGCGCAGCAATCCGTTGCATTGCTGAATGAGCGTGGATTTTCCCGAGCCGGTGTGCCCGATGATCCCCACGCACTCCCCCTCCGCAATGGAGATGCTCACGCCGTCCACTGCGGTACGGGAAAACGGCGTGCCGGGGCTATAGGTATAGGTCACGTCCCGCAGCTCCAGTACGTTCAAGCCGTCCCCTCCTCCCACAGTTGCATCAGCGCCGCTGCGCATTCGTCCTCGGTCAGAATATCGTTTGGCAGGGGCATCCCCTTTTGCCGCAGCAGATACGCAAGCTCTGCCGCCGCCGGGACGTCCAGCCGATGGGCTTTCATCTCTTCCACCCGGGAAAATACCTCGCGGGGCGTACCGTCAAACCGTATCTTCCCCTTGTCCATCACCACGACGCGGCCGGCCAGGGCCGCTTCTTCCATGTAATGGGTAATCAGTACCACGGTGATCCCTTTTTCGCGGTTGAGATGCAAAATGGTATCCAGTACCTCCTGCCGTCCCCGGGGATCCAGCATGGCGGTGGGCTCGTCGAGCACAATGCAGTCGGGCCGCATGGCCAAAATCCCCGCGATGGCCACCCGCTGCTTCTGCCCGCCCGAAAGCCGGTGCGGCGGATGCTCCCGGTAATCGTACATCTCCACCGTTTTCAGCGCTTCGTCCACCCGCTGACGGATCTCCTCCGGCGGCACGCCGAGATTTTCCGGGCCAAAAGCCACGTCCTCCTCCACAATGCTCGCCACGAGCTGGTTATCCGGGTTTTGCAGCACCAGGCCCACCCGCTGGCGCACCGCAAACACGGCGTCCTTTTCACGGGTATCCAGGCCGTCCACAAAGACGGCGCCGCCCGTGGGAAGCAGCAGGGCGTTGCAGTGCTTTGCAAGGGTGGATTTCCCGCAGCCGTTATGCCCCAGCAGGGCCAAAAACTGGCCTTTGGGCACAGAAAGGCTGACCCCGTCCAGCACCAGGCTCACGGGCCCCATTTCTTCCTCTTCATAGGAAAAGGTTACATTTTCTGCAAGGATATAGGGTTGTTCCATACGCATCCTTTCTCCCCCAATAGCACCGCCGGTCTATTCCTTCTGCCAAATCGCCGTGGATCCGCAGGGCAGTGCTTGTCCGCTCACCGTGACCGGCAGGCCGATTTCATCGGCAGAGACCTGCCCGCCAAAGCGGGGCCGGAGCAAAACCCCAAGCAAATACGCCATGACCGACGGGGAAAGCCCCGTGGTGTAGGAATTGAGCAGGAAAAACAGCGGCGCTTCGGACAGGATGGGCAGACATAAATCCACCAGGCTGTAAAGCTGTTCTTCGAGCTTCCATACTTCCCCGCCCGGCCCCCGGCCATAGGACGGCGGATCCATGATGATCCCGTCATAGGTATTGCCGCGCCGCTGTTCCCGCTGTACAAACTTCATACAGTCGTCCACCAGCCAGCGCACCGGCCGGTCCGAAAGCCCGCTCACAGCAGCGTTTTCCTTGGCCCAGGCCACCATCCCCTTGGAGGCGTCCACATGGCAGACCTTCGCTCCCGCCCTGGCACAGGCCAGCGTGGCGGCCCCCGTATAGCCAAAGAGGTTCAGGATCCGCACCTCGCGGCCCTGCCGCACAGCGGCTCCAATCTTCTCCATGGCAAAATCCCAGTTGACCGCCTGCTCAGGGAACACGCCCGTATGCTTGAACCCCATGCACTGGAGCCGGAAGGTCAAATCACGGTACCCAATTTTCCACACCGGGGGGAATTCCCGGTAAATCTGCCATTTCCCTCCCCCTGTCTGGGAACGGAAATACCGGGCGTGGACCTGTCCCCAAAGCGGGTGTTCCCTGGGGGTGTCCCAGAAGATCTGCGGATCCGGGCGGGCGAGGATCACCTCTCCCCACCGCTCCAGGCGTTCCCCGCAGGAAGCGTCGATCAATTCATAGTCGTCCCAATGCGCTGCCCGCAAAAGCCGACTCCCCTTTCCTTATGTAAACATACCGCGGCCTATTCCGCGAGCTGCTGCCGGATCACATCCGCTACCTGTTCGGCAAGCTGCTGGATCTGCGCCGGGTCCTGCCCTTCCACCATCACCCGCAACAGCGGTTCCGTACCGCTCGGGCGCACTAGGATGCGGCCGCTTTTGCCAAGGATCTTCTGTACCCGCTCGGTTTCCTTGCGGACTTCGGTATCCGTGTAGAACCGCAGCTTGCCCTCCGCCGTCACCTTCACGTTGACCAGCACCTGCGGGAACCGCTCCATCAGCGTAGAGAGGCTCGAAAGCTTCGCCCTGCGCCGGTTGAGGATGCTCAAAAGCTGGCAGGCGGTGAGCTGTCCGTCGCCGGTGGTACCATAATCTAAAAAGATCACATGGCCGCTTTGTTCCCCGCCGAAGTTGTAGTTTTCCATGCGCATTTTTTCCAGCACATACCGGTCCCCTACCTTGGTGGAGACAAAGTGGATTCCGTTTTCCTCGCAGAACCGGATAAATCCTAAATTGCTCATCACGGTCCCCACGACGGTATCCTTTTCCAGCATCCCGCGCGATTTCAGATCCGCCGCGCAGATTGCCATGACAAAATCCCCGTCCACAATGTGCCCCTGTTCGTCCACCGCCAAGCACCGGTCGGCATCCCCATCGAAGGCAATGCCGGCGTCCAGGCCGTTTTCCTTCACATATTGGCACAAAGCGTCCATATGGGTGGAACCGCACCGGTCGTTGATATTGACCCCGTCCGGCTGGTCAAACAGCATGTGGCACTGCGCCCCGAGCTCGGTAAACAGCGTCTGGGCCGTACGGCTGGCCGAACCATTGGCACAATCCAGCGCAATGCGCATCCCGTCGAGCGGGTAAGGCACCGTACTGCGGATATAGTCGATGTAATCGCGGCAGGCCTCTTTGGCGTATTGCACACTGCCTACCGCCCAGCCGGTCGGATGGGGGTATTCGGAGATGTGATCGAGCACAATGGCTTCGATCTGCTCTTCCAATGCGTCGGGCAGCTTGTAGCCGTCCGCGCTGAAGATTTTGATCCCGTTAAACTCGCACGGGTTATGCGAAGCCGAAATCATCACGCCCGCATCCGCCTGGTATTTCTTTACCAGGTACGCGACCGCCGGGGTCGGCAAAACCCCGAGCTTTACCACATTGGCCCCGATGGAGCACAGCCCCGCCGCGAGCGCATCCTCCAGCATATCGGAAGAACGGCGGGTATCCTTGCCAATGAGTACCTTCGGGTGCCCGGAATGGCTGCCTACCAGCACCATGGCGGCAGCCCGCCCAATATCCATGGCCAATTCACAGGTCAGTTCCGTGTTGGCAATCCCTCTTGCCCCATCTGTCCCAAATAATCTGCCCATATCCGGTCTCCTTTTCTCCGATGTATTGTTTCGCTTGGGTTCAAAACAGGCTTTGCTGTCCGCTGTCCTCCGGACCGGGCGGGGTCATCCCCAGGTGGAGATACGCCGCATGGGTCACACAGCGGCCGCGGGGGGTACGGCTCAAAAACCCGATTTGCATCAGGTACGGTTCGTATACGTCTTCAATGGTGACAGCCTCTTCGCCAATCGCCGCCGCCAGTGTCTCGAGCCCCACCGGCCCCCCGCCGTAAAACTGGATCAGGGAACGCAGCATCCGGCGATCGTTCGCGTCCAGCCCGATTTCATCGATCTCCAACCGATCCAGCCCGATTTTCGCGGTCTGGTAGGTGATGACCCCGTCGCTGATCACCTGGGCAAAATCCCGCACCCGCTTGAGCATCCGGTTGGCAATACGGGGCGTACCCCGTGAACGCGACGCGATCTCGAGCGCGCCGTCCGCCTCAATGGGGATATGCAGGATCTGGGCGCTGCGGGTGACAATCTGCGCCAGCTCCTGCGGGGAATACAGCTCCAGACGCAGCACCACGCCGAACCGGTCGCGCAGCGGCGCGCTGAGCTGGCCGGCACGGGTGGTAGCGCCCACCAGCGTAAAGGGCGGCAGGGGCAAATGATAGGAAGCGGCCATCTGGCCTTTGCCCGTGATGATGTCCAGGGCAAAATCCTCCATGGCGGGATACAAAATTTCCTCCACGCTGCGCGACAGGCGATGGATTTCGTCGATGAACAGCACGTCGCCGGGACTCAGGTTGGTCAGCAGCGCCGCCAGATCCCCCGGTTTTTCAATCGCCGGGCCGGAGGTAATCCGCAGATTGACCTGCAGCTCGTTTGCGATAATTCCGGCCAATGTCGTTTTCCCCAGTCCGGGCGGGCCGTATAACAGCACATGATCCAGCGATTCCTTGCGCAGCTTGGCGGCCTCGATAAACACCGACAGGTTTTCCTTCACCTTCTCCTGCCCAACGTATTCCGAAAGGGATTTCGGGCGCAGAGGGTTTTCTACCTCGGAATCCTCCGGCGTATATTCCGGCGCAATCATCCGGTTTTCAAAGTCATAATCGTCCTGTGGATAGTCCAAGCGCGCTCCCCCTTTCTTTTCACATGCTTACAGGCGGCTTCCCATCTCCTTGAGCGACAGCCGGATCAGCTCTTCTACCGGTAAGGAACTGTCGAGCTTTGCCACCACGCCGGCCGCGTCGGCCGGGGCGTACCCGAGCACCGACAGCGCCTTGACCGCTTCCGCCGCGTGGGACGAAGCGGAAACCACCCCTGCCTCTGCGGGGACAAACCCGCCGTCGTCGCGGGAGGCCATCTTCTTGACCTTATCCGCCAGCTCCAGGACAATCCGCTGGGCGAGCTTCGGCCCGACCCCCGGCGCACGGGTAAGCGTTTTGCTGTCGCCTGCCGCCACGGACATCGCTACCTGCTCCGACGAAAGCTCCGACAAGATCCCCAGCCCGACCTTGGGCCCCACGCCGCTGACTCCCGTGAGCATCTGAAAGCAGTGCATCTCAGACAAGGTGGCAAACCCAAATAAATCCAGGGCGTCCTCCCGCACATGCAGATGGGTATACAGCCGGGCCTTCTCCCCCACCTTGGGAAGCTGCCGCTGGGTATTGAGTGTCGTGAGGCACTTGAACCCAACCCCGCCGCAGGAAATCACCGCCAGGCCGGGTTCTGTGTGGATCAATTCTCCTGTCACGCTATAAAGCATTCCGGGTCCCTCCTTTCCCTCCCCATGCGGGGCGCGAAGCCATGCGGCCCTGCAAAAGCTCCTGCCGCAGCGCCGATCCGGCCGCCTGCCCGTGGCAGATGGCCATGGCAAGCGCGTCCGCCGTATCGTCCAGCTTGGGCATTTCCTTCAGGCACAGCAGGCGGCGAGTCATCTCCATTACCTGCGGTTTTTTCGCCTGGCCATACCCTGTGACAGCTTGCTTGACCTGCAAGGGGGTGTATTCATAAATGGGTACCCCGGCCTTTTGGACGGCCAGCAGGATGACCCCGCGGGCTTCGGCCACCTGGATCGCCGTGGTCTTGTTGTTTTGGAAGAACAGCTTTTCCACTGCCACGGCGTCGGGTTTTCCCTGCGCCAGAAGCTCTGTCATGGCGTCGGCGATGATCTCCAGCCGCCGGGGGAAGGCTTCCCCCGCCTTGGTGACGATCGCCCCATGCTCCAGCGGGTGGTACCGGCTGTGGTGCAGCCGCACCAGGCCATATCCCACAATCGCATAGCCCGGGTCAATGCCCAAAATTACCATGCCGCGGCCTCCTTTATCCTTCGTAATCGTTTTATTTTACCATATTTTTTGTAAGAAAGCAACGGCTTTCCCGGTCCTCTTTTGTCCCCTTGGTACGGCTGCCAGTCTCTGAAACCCCTGCAGTAAGTACATCCTCCGGATAGCCGATGCCGGTTTTGGATATTTCCGCTTGAAAAATAGGGGAAATTGCCATTTAGGGGTTGAAAAAAGGGAGGATAAGTAGTAAAATATGTTTTAACATATAAAGGAAAATTGGACGTTTCTGTCTGATTTTCCAGAGAAAGGAGGCGCCGCTGGAGATATGCCTATGGTGCTGGGATATATCCTGACGGGCGTCGGGATAGGCGGGATGATCCCCGCGGCGATTTATCTTTCCAACCTTTCTTTTTCCAACGGGAGGGCGCTGCTGCTTGTCCTGTTTTTGGCCTGCTGCGTCCTGACGGCAGCCGGCCTGTTATGCATTATTTTTTCCGTCATAAAAAAGAGAAACCAGGACGCTTTATATCGAATCACCCACACCGGCAAAGATGGTATGCCATTGGACATTTGCCCAAAATGCGGGATAAACATTACAAAAAACACGCAAATTTGCCCGAAATGCGGGACAAAAATAATGAATGGAAAAGAGATGGAGTAACATGGCACGCACAAGTATGACAATACCGTATTCTTGCAGTTTGGATGAAGCACAGGAAAAAATCAGTTCGATCCTCTCGAAGAAAAAGTTTAAAATGACCACCATAAAAACCGGCGAGAACGTGTGGAAAAAAGGGACCGGGCTGATGACTGCCATGCAGTTTGTAAAGGTGGATTTTGGACAGAATGAATGTGTGCTTTCGGCGTGGATTCAGGTTGGCCTTGGCAGCGTCGGCGGCGGGGAAATGGATTTGACCGGCGTGGTTGGTGCATTGCCGAAAAAGCAGTTGATGAAGGTGCTGGAAGAAATCAAGCAGGCATTCTAGCAAAAAAGAAAACGCTCCGCCAAGCAGAGAACTGGAAACGGTTCTCTGCTTTTTTTATGCCCAAAACGGGGAAATCATGAAAAAGCCTTGTATTTTCCCGGCGCGGCCCGGAAGGATTTGCCTGCATACGCGCCCGGATTTGGCGCAAAATACAAAAAATAGGGCAAACCATCGAAAAGGAGGATTCCTATGACCCGCAGAAGAAAAATCCAGATTGCCAGCGTGGTGGCTGCCGCGTTCGTTGCCGCCGGCGGGATGGCGGCGAACGGGTACAACCTGGCCGCCCAGTACCGCACCGATTTGGAATACGGATACCGCCGGGCGTTCAGCGACCTGGGCGACTATGTTTCCGGCATGGAAACCGCGCTGATCAAAGCGTCCTATGCCAACACCCTCACCCAGCAAAACGCCATTGCGTCCCTTCTGATGAAAGAAGCCAGCGGAGCCAAGTCCTCCCTTGCCTCCCTTCCCACCACAAGCGGTTCCATGGAAACCGTGCAGAAATTCGTTGCCCAGGTGGAGGATTTTTCTGCCGCCGTGGCCTCCAAGGTTTCGCGCGGGGAAGCCCTTTCCGACGACGACCGCCAAACCCTTTCCAGCCTGGAGCAATATGCTTCCCTGCTCCACGACAACCTGACGGAAGTCCAGAAGGAATTTGACGCCAGTTCCCTCCATTTAGGGGAGACCAAGCAAATCCTCGGCAACCTCGATCTGGACGCTTCCCTGCCCGCTATCAGCCAATCGCTGGAAACCGCCGCCGCTGACTTCAAAGACTACCCTACGCTCATTTACGACGGCCCATTTTCCGATCATATTTCCCAGCTCAAGCCCAAATGGCTGGAAAACCGTTCCACCGTTTCGCTCGAAAATGCCCGCCGCACGGCCGCTGCCTTTTTCGGTTTGCAGGAAACCGACCTGGCGTATTCCTCCTCCACCCAGGGGAACCTGCCCACCTACAACTTCACCGGCGGCTCGCGCCGCATCAGCGTAACCCAGCAGGGCGGCCTGGTCTGCTCCCTGATCGATTCGCGCACCCCTGCCGAAGCCGTGCTCACCTTTGAGGAGGCCAGCGAGAAAGCACAGGAATTCCTAGCCCAAAACGGGATGGACAGCCTTACCGAAACCTATTATGTGATAAATGACAACCTGTGTACCATTCAATATGCCTATGCGGAAAACGACATTACCTTTTACCCCGACTTAATCAAGGTAACGGTCGCGCTGGATGACGGCTCCATTGTGGAATACGACGGTTCGGGCTATCTGATGAACCACCACGACCGTGCCGCGCAAACCCCCAGCCTCACCAAAGAAGATGCCCAAAGCCGCCTGAGCCCCGAACTCTCGGTGGAAGCCGGCCGGCTGGCCGTGATCCCGACCCCGGGCCTGGACGAGCTGCTTTGCTATGAATTTTTATGCAAAGGGGACGGGGAAGATCAGGTGCTGGTATACGTCAATGCCGCAACCGGCATGGAGGAACAAATCTTCCTGCGCCTGCAAGGGGACGGAGGCGTCCTGGTGATATAAACGCAGCAAAGAAAAAGGCCGTCCCTACCGGACGGTCTTTCTCTCGTCTGCAAACGATTACATTTTGCGCCGGTCCTGCATCAGTGTGACCAGGACCGCTTTCTGCGCATGAAGGCGGTTTTCCGCTTCCTCGAAGATCTCCGCTGCGTGGGCTTCGAGTACCTCGTGGGTAATTTCCTCGCCGCGATGGGCGGGCAAGCAGTGCTGTACCATGGCATCCGGCTTGGCCGCCGCTAAAACCTCCGCATTCACCTGATAACCTGCAAAAGCCTGCCGGCGGCGTTCCGCTTCATCCTCCTGCCCCATCGAAGCCCACACGTCCGTAAAGACCACATCCGCATCTGCGGCGGCCTGTTTGGGATCGTGAAGCAGGTTGAAGCCGGGATAATCCTTGGCAAACGCCAGGATGGTCTCATCCGGCTCATACCCTGGCGGGCAGGCCACCGAGATGGACATCCCCATTTTCAGGCAGCCGACAATGAGCGAATTCATCATATTGTTGCCGTCGCCGATATAGCAGGCTTTCAAGCCTTCGAGACTGCCCTTCATTTCGCGGACAGTCATCAAATCCGCCAGCACCTGGCAGGGATGGGCAAAGTCCGTCAGCGCGTTGATGACGGGGATCGAGCCGTATCTTGCCAAATCCTCCACCTGCTCCTGGTCAAAGGTCCGAATCATAATGCCGTCCAGATAGCGCGACAAAACCCGGGCCGTATCCTCAATGGGTTCCCCGCGGCCAATCTGCATATCGCTGGCGGAAAGATACATGGGAAGCCCTCCGAGCTGATACATGCCAACCTCGAACGACACCCGCGTGCGGGTGGACGCTTTGGCAAAAATCATCCCCAGGGTCATGCCTTTGAGGTGATGGTGCGCAATCTTATGCTTTTGCTCGTATTTGAGCTGATCCGCTAAATTTAAAATATCCGTAATTTCTTCTGCCGATAAGTCGAGCAGCTTTAACAGATGCTTCATAATCGGGAACGCCTCCAATAACCAAATTCTTTCCGATGCTTTTCCTTATGATTCTTAAAAACCTGTCGGATTTTCCTTGTCCATTATAGCATGGATTACGGAAGATCACAACAAAAATCTCATTCCGATCAGCAATTTTTCAGGACTTGCGTCAATATGTCCAGCCCGCGGCCGAGTTCCTCGCGGGAGATGTTCAGCGGCGGCAGGAACCGCAGGGCATCCTTTGCCGTGAGCAGCAGAAGCCCCTGCTCCACGCAGCGCGCCACGATTTCCCCCGCCGTCGACCGGCTGGGCGACGCGCCGAGCATCAGGCCCATCCCCCGTACCCCGGCAATGCCGTCGATTTGCTCCAGCCGGCCGCGCAGATAGTCGCCTTTCTGCCGCACTTCCTCTAAAAATTCCGGCTGGCTCACCCGTTCCAGTACGCTGACGGCCCCGGCACAGCAAACCGGGTTGCCGCCAAAGGTGGAGCCGTGCATCCCCTTGCCGAGCACCCCGCCGAGCGCCTCGCTGCACAGGCACGCACCGATCGGCAGCCCGCCGCCCAGGCCCTTGGCGCTGGTGATCACATCCGGCTGCACGCCGAAATGCTCATAGCAGAACAACTTGCCCGTGCGTCCCATGCCGGTCTGCACCTCGTCGGCCAGGAGCAGGATGTCCTTCTCCCGGCACAGGGCGGCCAGCTCCTGCACAAATCCGCGCTCCAGCGGCAGTACCCCGCCCTCGCCCTGGATAAACTCCAAAAGGACGGCGCAGGTGTTGTCATCCATGCAGGCGCGGACCGAATCCAAATTGTTGGCCTGCGCGTAGACAAATCCCCCGGTAAACGGATGGAAGTAATGATGGAACCCATCCTGCCCGGTCGCGGCGAGCGTGGTGACCGTCCTTCCATGAAAAGAATTCACAAGTGTGATGATCTTCGTCCGGTGTTCCCCATAGGTATCCGTCCCGTACTTGCGCGCCAGCTTGATGGCGCATTCATTCGCCTCCGCGCCCGAATTGGCAAAAAACACCTTGTCAAACCCGGTCTTTTCCCGCAATAGCTGCGCCAGATGGATTTGCGGCAGGGTATAGTACAAGTTTGAGGTGTGCTGCAAAGTATGGGCCTGCTTTGCCACGGCATCCGCCCAGACGGCGTCGCAAAACCCCAGCGCATTCACGCCAATCCCGCTGGTAAAATCAATGTATTCGCGCCCCTGCACGTCGGTGGCTGTTGCCCCTTTCCCGGAGGCCACCGCCACCGGGAACCGGCCGTAGGTCGGCATGATAGCTTCCTGTTCCCGCTCCTGGATTTCCTGCAAATTCATGGTATCCCTCCGTTCATTAATACAGCATGGTCCCGATCCCCTCGTCGGAAAACAGCTCGATCAGGATCGAGTGGGGAATGCGTCCGTCGAGGATATGGGCACGGCCTACGCCGCGGCGGACGGCTTCGACACAGCAGTCGATTTTCGGGATCATCCCCCCGCTGATGATCCCCTGCCGCTGGAGCTTGGGCACGTCGCTCACATTCACCACGGGGATTAAGGTGGACTCATCGTCCTTATCCCGCAGCAGGCCGCGGATGTCCGTCATGAGGATCAGCTTTTTCGCGCCCAGCTCGGCGGCGATGCGCGCGGCGGCAATATCGGCGTTGATATTATAGGACACGCCGCCATGCCCGCCGGCCACCGTGGCGATGATGGGCACATACCCGCTCTCCAGGGAATCGGTGATAATTTTGGTGTTGACCTCGAGGATCTCCCCCACAAATCCCAGATCAACGCCGCTGTCGAGCTTTTTCGCCCGGATCATCCCGCCGTCGAGGCCGCAAAGCCCTAATGCCTTGCCGCGGCAGCGTTCCAGGTGTTTGACCAGCTCTTTATTGACCTTCCCGCACAGCACCATCTGGACAATGTCCATGGTTTCCTGATCGGTGTAGCGCATCCCCTGGATAAACCGGCTTTCCTTGCCCACCTGTTCCAGCATCCGGTTAATTTCCGGCCCGCCGCCGTGTACCAGCACCACATGGATCCCCACCGACTGCATCAGGACAATGTCGTTCATCATGGCGGTTTTGAGATCCTCGTTGATCATGGCGTTGCCGCCGTATTTCACCACGATGGTCTTGCCCGCATACTTCTGGATATACGGCAGGGCCTGTGCCAGCACCTGCGCACGGTCGTTATCTGAAATTTTCATATCCACCAGCCCCTTCCCGGCAAGCCGCGGTCAGCTACGGTAATCGCCGTTGATTTTCACATAATCGTAGGTCAGGTCGCACCCATACGCCTGTGCCTGGGCGTCGCCTTCGTGCAGCGTGATGAGCACGATGATCTCCGGCTCGGACAAAATCCGCTTGGCCTCTTCCTCGCTGAAGGGTACCCCCGCGCCGTTGAGGCACACCTGGATGCGCCCCATCTTGGAGATGAAGGCCACGTCCACCAGCTCCACGTTCACATCGGCCCCGGAATAACCCACGGCGCACAGCACGCGGCCCCAGTTGGCATCCGCGCCGAACATGGCTGCCTTAAACAGGCTGGAGCAAATCACGCTTTTGGCAATCTTGCGGGCATCCTCCTTGCTGCGGGCCCCCTGCACACGGCATTCCAGCAATTTGGAAGCCCCTTCCCCGTCACGGGCCATCTTGCGGGCAAGCGTCACGCAAAGCTCGGTCAGCGCCCGGCAGAATTCCTCGTAATCCGCGTTCTTCTCGGTGATGGAGGGGGCTTCCGCCAGGCCGGACGCCATAATGGAAACCATATCGTTGGTGGAAGTATCCCCGTCCACGCTGATCATATTAAAACTCTCCGCCACGGCTTCGTGCAGGGCGGCGTCGAGCATTTGGGAAGAAATCGTCGCGTCGGTCGTCAGGAACGCCAGCATCGTGGCCATATTGGGGCAGATCATCCCCGAACCCTTCGCAATGCCGCCGATACGCACCGTCTTGCCTCCCAGGGTCAATTCCACCGCCGCTTCCTTTGGTACCAGATCGGTGGTCATGATCGCCCGGGCGGCGTCCAGCGAACCGGATTCCGACAAGCTGGCCGCCAGCTGCGGGGCATGTTCGATAATCGGCTCAATAGGCAGCACCTGCCCAATCACCCCGGTGGAAGCTACAATTACGTTCGAGGGGGAAATCCCGAGCTCCTGCGCAATGCAGTCGCACATCTTCTGCGCTTTTTCTTCCCCGTCCGCGTTGCATGTATTGGCGTTGCCGCTGTTGCAGATCACCGCCTGGGCCGTGCCGTCGGCCAGATTGCGCCGGGTCACCTCGATGGGCGCCCCTTTCACCAGGTTCTGGGTATACACGGCCGCCGCCGTGCAGGGGACACGGCTGTATACCAGGGCCAGATCGGGTTTCGACTGGTTTCGCCGGATCCCGCAGTGCAGGCCGGCCGCCTGAAACCCTTCGGCCGCGGTGACGCCGCCTTCTATCGTCTTATATGCCATATTCTACCATCCTCTCTTGTCTGCCCGGCGCTTAAAATGCCGGCGGAATCAACCGCAGGCCCAGGGTTTCGTCCCAGCCGAGAGCCAGGTTCATGTTCTGTACCGCCTGCCCGGCCGCTCCTTTATCCATATTGTCCAGTGCGGAAACCGCCACCAGCGTCCCCGTTCGGGAATCGACATGCAGCGATACGTCGCAGAAATTGGAGCACCGCACATATTTCACATCCGCCACGCGCCCTTTCGGGAGCAGGCGGACAAAATACTCGTCCCGGTACTTTTCCTCATACACCCGCCGGATTTCATCCTCCGTCACCCCGGGCTGGATTTTGGCGTAGCAGGTGGCCAGGATCCCCCGGTTGACCGGCAGCAGGTGCGGCACAAAGGTCAGGCGTACCGGTGCGCCCGCCAAGTGGCTGAGCGTCTGTTCCATTTCGGGCGTATGACGGTGCGCCGCCACCTTATACGCCGTGAACGCTTCGTTGACGTCCGGGTAATGGGTATTCTGCGTCAGCTTGCGGCCCGCACCCGTCACGCCGGACTTGCAGTCCGCCACGATCCCCGTCAGCTCTACCAGCCCCTTTTCCACTGCCGGTCCCAACGCCATGGGGACAGCCGTGGTGTAACAGCCCGGGTTCGCCAATATCCGCTTGCCCCGGATCTGCTCGCGGAAAAACTCCGGCATGGCATATACGGCCATTTCATGCAGTTCCCGGTTTAAAAACGTCCCGCCGTACCATTCCTGGTATGCCGCCTCGTCCTCCAGGCGGAAATCCGCGCCCAAATCAATGAACAGCTTCCCCGCGTGGTAACAGGTCTGCGCCAGCTCCTGCGAAAGCCCGTGGGGCAGCGCGGCGAATACGATCTCGCTGGCTGCCACCACTTCCTCTTCCGTGCCGCAGATCATGTCGCACAGCCCGCGGTAGGCAGGGTACACCTCGCTCAGAGCAAGCCCCGCAAACGTCACGGAGCTGATGGCCGAAAGCGCCACCTGAGGATGCCCCAGAAGCAGCCGCACGAGTTCCGCGCCAGCGTACCCGGTGGCTCCCACCACGCCAACTTTTTTCTTTTCCATGGCGGTTCACTCTCCTTTTTCCAGCCGCGCCAGGATCCGCTCGGCCTGGGCCTGCACATTCTCCGGGGCAGGCGCCCCGAGTACCTTGCGTCCCTTTACGCAGCGTTCCAGGGAAATGGCATCGTACACGCCTTCGTCGAATGCATCGCAGACAGCCCGGTATTCGTCCAGGGACAGGGTTTCGAGGGTTTTCTCCTCGGCGATGCACTTGGCCACCAGGGACCCGATAATTTTATACGCGTCCCGGAAGGCCAATCCCTTGCCGACCAGATAATCGGCACAGTCGGTGGCATTGATAAACCCTTTCGCCGCCGCCCGGCGCATGGCTTCCGGCTTGGCGCGCAGGGTATCCACCATCGGGATAAAGGCAGTCAGGCACATCTTGAGGGTATCCACCGCGTCAAAGATGGCTTCCTTATCCTCCTGCATGTCCTTATTGTAAGCCAGCGGCAATCCCTTCAGCATGGTCAGCAGCGTCATCAGGTCGCCGAATACCCGCCCGGATTTCCCCCGTACCAGTTCCGCAATGTCGGGATTTTTCTTCTGCGGCATGATGCTCGATCCTGTCGAAAACGCATCGTCCAGCTCCACAAACTGGAACTCCCACGAGCACCACAAAATAATTTCCTCGGAAAAACGGGACAGATGCACCATGCACAGGGAAATAGCACTGGCCAGTTCCACGCAGAAATCCCGGTCGGCCACGCTGTCGAGGCTGTTCTGCGTCACGCGCGCAAAGCCCAGCAGCCGCGCCGTCAGTTCCCGATCCAGGGGATACGTCGTGCCGGCCAAAGCCCCCGCCCCCAGGGGCAGCTCATCCATGCGGGCTTTGGCGTCTTGGATACGGCCCACGTCCCGCAGGAACATCTCCGCATACGCCAGCAGATGGTGCCCAAACGTGATGGGCTGGGCCCGCTGCAAATGGGTATAGCCGGGCATTACGTCCCCCTTGTGCGCGATCGCCTTGCGGCAAAGGACACCCAGCAGTTCCCGCAGCTGGCCGCACAGCGCGTCGCATTCTTTGCGCAGGTACAGCCGGATGTCGAGCGCTACCTGATCGTTGCGGCTGCGGGCCGTGTGCAGCCGTTTGCCCGAAACACCGATCCGCCGCGTGAGTTCCCCTTCCATAAAGGTATGGATGTCCTCCGCCTGCGGGTCAATTTCCAGCGCGCCGCTCTGCAGATCCTCCCGGATCCGCCCAAGCTCCTGACAGATCTTTTCCGCCTCCGCCGGATCCAGGATCCCGCATTGTCCCAGCATGGTCGCGTGGGCGATGCTGCCTTCAATATCCTCCTGCGCCATGCGGCTGTCGAAGGAGATAGAGGAATTAAAATCGTTGGTTTTTTGATCAATTTCCTTGGAAAAGCGTCCGGTCCAAAGTTTCATGGCAATCCCCTCCCGTATGGTGCGCCGCCGTTATTCGGCGAACCCCTTCTTCGCCCGTACCTGAATGGACAGGCCGAACAGGTTGATAAAGCCTTCGGCATCCTTCTGGTTGTAGACCTCGTCCTCGTCAAAGGTCGCGACTTCCTCGTCGTAGAGGGAATACGGGGAGGTCACGCCGGCATCGATGATATTGCCCTTATACAGCTTGAGCTTGACCTCGCCGGTGACAAACCGCTGGGTGCTGTCCACAAAGGCGGAGAGGGCTTCCCGCAGGGGGGTATACCATTTGCCGTCGTAGACCAGCTCGCCAAATGCAATGGCCACCTGCTGCTTATAGTGGTAGGTATCCTTGTCCAGACAGATTTCCTCCAGCTTGTTATGTGCGTGGTAGAGGATCGTGCCGCCCGGGGTCTCGTACACCCCGCGGGATTTCATCCCCACCAGGCGGTTTTCCACGATGTCGGCAATCCCCACGCCGTTTGCGCCGCCGATCTCGTTGAGCTTTTCGATCAGGGACACCCCGTCGATCTTCTGCCCGTCCAGTGCCACGGGGATGCCCTTCTCAAACGAGAGGGTCAAATAGGTGGGCTTGTCGGGAGCTTTTTCCGGGGAAACCCCCATCTCCAGGAAATCGTCCTTGCCATATGCGGGCTCGTTCGCGGGATCCTCGAGATCCAGGCCCTCGTGGGACAGATGCCACAGGTTTTTATCCTTGGAATAGTTGGTTTCCCGGGTAATTTTCAGGGGGATGTTGTGCGCTTCGGCGTAGGCGATCTCCTCCTCGCGGGATTTAATATCCCACATGCGCCACGGGGCGATGATCTTCATATCGGGGGCAAACGCCTTGATCGCCAGCTCAAACCGCACCTGATCGTTGCCCTTGCCGGTGCAGCCGTGACAGATGGCGTCTGCGCCCTCCTCCTTGGCGATCTCCACCAGGCGCTTGGCGATAATGGGCCGGGCGAAGGAAGTCCCCAGCAGGTATTTGCTTTCGTACACGCCGTTTGCCTTGAGGGTGGGCCAGATATATTCCTCTACAAACTCCTTCTTCAAATCGGCGATATACAGCTTGGAAGCGCCGGTTTTTTTTGCCTTTTCCTCCAGGCCCTCGAGCTCGCCGGCCCCCTGCCCCACGTCGGCAGAAACCGCGATTACCTCGCAGTTATCATAATTTTCCTTGAGCCACGGGATGATGATGGAGGTGTCCAAGCCCCCGGAATATGCCAGAACTACTTTTTTCACTTGTGCCATAATCGGAATACCTCGCTTTTCTAAAAAATCATCGGGATCCAAGGGGAATGTTCCCCGTTATGTATTCATAATTATACACCCAAAATTCAAAAATTCAAGAGATTGATGCATATTTATTCAGTCTATCCTGCTTTTTTCCTTTCCTGCCAAATTTTGCGGGGATTTTTCAGGAAAGTTGGCGGTTGTGACGGCAAATCGAAAAAAACCCCTTGCAATTTTGCAGTATATGGATTAAGATAAACAAGGTGGAATGCCCGCCAATCCAAACAAAATGGAGGTTCCTCGTATGAATGAAACCACGCCAAGCCTGTTCCAGGAAGTAAAACTGGCGGATTTATCCTTCAACCCCTTCACCTTGATTGATAAAGAGTGGATGCTCATTGCCAGCGGCGACAGCCAGGCCCACAACGCCATGACGGCCAGCTGGGGCGGGCTGGGGGTTTTATGGAAAACCTATGTTTCCTTTATTTTTGTGCGGCCCCAGCGGTTTTCCATGCAGTTTCTGGAAAAATCCCCCACCTATTCCCTTTGCTTTTTCGATAAAGTCTACCGTCCTGCCCTGGCATACTTTGGTTCCCATTCCGGCAAGGATGTGGATAAAGATGCGGAAACCGGCCTGACCCCTTTATATGACGAAGCCGCCCCATATTACAAGGAATCCCGTCTGGTATTCTTCTGCCGCAAAATGCATAAACAGCCGATCGATCCGGCATGTTTCACCGATCCCACGATTGACAGCGAAATCTATCCGCAAAAGGATTATCACCATATGTTTGTGGGGGAAATCACCAAGGTCCTGATGAAGCGGGACTAATCCAAAGAAAAACCAACACGCCCGGAGGATGCAGCATCCCCCGGGCGCTTTTTTATTTTTCTCTCATACCCCGCGGGTATCGATGGTATATTCCTGCACTGCCCCCAGCAAAGAGGGCGGGACCATCGCATCCAGCCGCAGGCCTTCTTCCACATATTCTTCGTGCAAAACCGCGCCGTCCCTGCGGATCTGCGCCGCCAGCCCGCTTTGGGAAAACGGCAGAAGCAAGCTGGCCCGTACATTCTTTTCGGGCAGGTTTTCCTCAATCACCTGCAAAAGCCGGTCGATCCCTTCGCCCGTCACGGCGCTGATGCGCACGGCGTTCCCTATCAGGGGCACATGGTGCAAATCAGGAAGCCGGTCGCATTGGTTCAGCACGGAAATCACAGGACCATCCCGGCGCCCCAGTTCTTCGAGAAGCTGCCGGGTGGTGGAAAGATGGACATGGGCTTCCGGGCTGGAAATATCGCAGATATTGAGGATCATATCGGCTGTGGCGGCCTGCTCCAGCGTAGACTTAAACGCTTCTACCAGATGGTGGGGCAGACGGCGCACCAGGCCCACGGTGTCAATGAGCATCACAGTTTTCCCGCTGGGAAGACGCAGCGCCCGGGCAGTGGGATCCAGCGTAGCAAACAGCATATCCTTGGCCAGCACGCCAGCCTGGGTCAGATAATTCATCAGGGTGCTTTTGCCCACATTGGTATAGCCCACCAGAGCCACCGTGACAACGCCATCTTTTTCCCGGCGGCGGCGCAGCTGTTCGCGGTGCTTTTCGACCTGTTCGAGCTGTTCTTTGATGGAGTCGATCCGCCGGCGGATGTGCCGCTTGTCGGTTTCCAGCTTGGTTTCCCCAGGACCCCGGGTACCGACACCACCGCCCAGACGGGACAATGCCGTCCCTTTACCGGTCAGGCGGGGAAGCAGATATTTGAGCTGTGCCAGTTCCACCTGCAATTTGCCTTCTTTGGTCATGGCGCGGGCGGCAAAAATATCCAAAATCAGCATCGTGCGGTCAACCACCCGCACGCCGGTGCGTCCCTCAATGTTGCGGATCTGGGTCGGGGTCAGCTCGCAGTCGAAGATCAGCAGGTCGATTTCGTGCTTGCGGCAGAGATCCGCGATTTCCTCTATCATGCCGGAACCGACACAGGTAGCCGAATCGTACGCGGGACGTTTTTGCGTGAGGGAACCAAACGGCTCTGCCCCCGCACTGCGGGTCAATTCATACAGCTCCGCAAGGGACGCCTGCGCATCAAATTCCCCGGTATCCACCGAGACCAGCAAAGCCAGTTCGGTTTTTTCCTCATTTTTATAGAGTTCGTTTTTCCCCATGCCGCTCCCCTCCTGTTCCAGTCTATACCCTTATGATAGTACACAACACGGATTTCGTCAACAAAAACTACCGGTTTGCGACAGATTTCCCGTTATTGCAAGGCAAAATAGAGATAGGTCTTTGCTTTTTCATTCAAATTCCAGAAGTACCCGTTTTCGGCCTGCTGGGACTGCTGTACCAGCACCTGCCCGGCAGAAAGGGTAATCCCTCCCGTACCGCCGGAAGCACAGGCAAAACCGCTGTGGACCAGCATCCCCTTGGCGGCGTCCGGCTCGCAGAAAGGCCGCTGGATCGGAAAGACAAAGCAGGCTTTGACGGCAGAAGAAGAAATATTCAGGACCTTCTGCGCATCACCCGTACCGATATACGATCCGGTAATCAGGCGGTTGGAAAAGGCCTCCCGTTCCTCTGGGCTAAAGTGCAGATCGGTATCCTGAAAGTGGGCGTACAGCACTTGATCGAGCGTCTCATTGTCCTGCACAAAGTCGATACGCTTGGGTTTATCGGTACCGCTCCAATTATTTAACCCGAAATGGGTAGTTTTATTCGTCGAAGGCAAAAAACCCCTCCTTTCTTGGTTTTCCCCCGTTTATGGGGCGTAAACGTCAATCTGATCCCAGGAAAAATCCGCCTGATCCATCTGATCAAAGGGGTGATCCCCCCCGTCGATATAGTCCCATGAGAGCACCCCGAAATCAAACGACCATTCCAGATGCGCAGGCAAAAATTCCGCCGCCAGGGCCTGGATTTCCTCCGGGGACATTTCCCTTTGGATTTCCGCCGTACCCAGTACGTTGATATATACCGTATGGTTTTCGATCTCCGCCACATGGGCCAAAATCCCGGCAGCCAGCAGGGCGTCCTGAAGCTTTCCCGCGGTGTAATCGTTTGGGGTTACCCGCAGGCGCGAGCAAAGCATCTCCCGGCGATCCGCGGTAGAGAGCGTGTCCCGCACGTTGCCGCAGGCCCTCTCCCACAGCTCCAACCCATCTCCCCCAGCGGTCTGGACAAATCCTTCCTGCTCCAGCTTCCAGATTTCATCCGCCAAGGCCTGCATCGCCGCAGCGTACGCCTGCAGTTCGGCGTCCACCAGCGTAGAGCCGTCCAGACGGTACAGCCCTGTACTTTGGAGCTTCTGTTTCATGGAAGCCAAAATATCACAACCAGCCATGCTCAAACCCCCGTTTTCATTTCGGTGACCACACAGTTGCCCAAAACCGGGACCTCGGTTTCCTGCACGGCCACATCCACGCACGAAGAATAAAATTTGTAATTTTTCACCGCACCGGTTTCCAGGATATGCTTGCCGATCTCAATGATGCGCACCGGCTGGCCGACTCCAAGGGTTTCAAAATATGCGGCAATCGCATTTTTACAAACAGGGATCGCCTGTTCGAGCGTATACCCGTCGGCGGGCTTGATGTAGCAGGATACATTCACGGATTTTTCGGCCGCAGCCTGCACGGTAACATCCACCCCGATTTCGCGCACAGCAGCCAGATCCTGCTGGATTTGCAGGAGCAGTTCCGCACTGGGAGCGGCGCCGCGCCCAGCCACATAGAGGGCTACCGAACCGGCGCCGTTTGGCCGGGATACCACGCTCACCGACTGGATTTCCTCATACTGCAAAGCATACAAGCGGTAAAACTCGGCGTTGGTGCCATTGGAAACCTGCCGGTAGCTTTGCAGAAGCCGGGCCCGAAAGGCTTCGTCGTCCTCGCCGTCCATCCCGCCGGAAAACGGATCGGGATTATCCACCTGCTCCACGCCGGGCGGCGGGGTAACGAGGACATTCACCGTGTGAGCAGCGGCATTGGAAGCCCTGCCGCTTTCTACCGCCTGGGCGGGCACTGTTACGGAGCGATACCCCGCTTTGAGTACCGCTTCCTGTATGGTGACGAATTCGGAACCATCCTGCCCCGCCACAGCGCAGAGCGTCCCCAAAGGGATGGCCAAATCGTACGCCAGCGGGGTGGAACGCGAAAACACCAGCGAACCTTTCGCCGAAAGCGGCTGTTTACGCTGGAGCCCGCGTTCCGCAGCACGCAGATCCAAACAGTCTCCCTGTGCCGTCTGCGGAAATGTCTGCCGCCACAACCAATCCAGGCTGGCATAACAAGAAAACAGTTCCCCTGCCAATACCTTCATGCGAATGCCGATATCCGACGCATCATCCGGGACAAACCCGGCTTGTTTTTCAAATTCCTCCTGCATCCGCTGTACAATACTCTCATACGATGGCATCTCCATCCGCATCCCCTCCTTCCTCCGGCTCCCATAACGGAATTTCTACGGCGCTTTCACCAAAATCGGTCGACACGCCAACCTGCACCCCGGTTTCCGTGAGGGCAACGTGCTGCAAATCGATTTGATGCATGGGGGAAAGCGCCTCCTGCACATATTCCAGCGCTTCCCGCTGCCGCTGTGCGGGATCCCCCTGCTTTTCGAGCCGGAACAGGCGGCTGCCCAGGGAAGGATCGTATGGGAAACCGCCGCGCCGGGCCTGAAGCCGGATCCGGACTTGCTGCAAAAGTTCTTCCTTTCCTTCCAATACCAAGGGCATCCCCAGCGTATTGCATACAAAATCACCGTCTGCCAATGCCGTATCCATCATTCCTCTCCTTTCGGGAAAACCTGCCCGTTGATGACGACCTCGCCATTGTTTCGCAGATAGATTTTGGCGCCGCCGGAGGAACAAAGACAAAGTTCCCCTGGTTCCAGGCCTTCCCCGGCGGATACGGTCCCCACACAGAGCCCCGGCTCGCCCAGATTCCCGGCGGGGAATATCACTGCCTGCGCGCCTTCCGGCGGCAGGGAATACACCCCCCACGGCCCTGCCAGCCGCATACTCCGATACTCGCTTTTTGCCCGCACGGCAATTCCCTGGCTCTCGTTGCCGACGACCATCCCTATCTGGAACGCCGGGCCGCCGGGAGAACGCCGGGCCGTTTGATTGGTTATCCACACTTCTTTTTCTTCCTCCTTTACGGCTGCAGTTTCTTGCGCAGGACGCAGCAGGTCGATTCCCCCGCCTGGGACTGCTGATAGGTACATTTGGCTACCGTCCAGCCATCCGATTCACCAAAGAACGGATCCGCAAGGGAAGCCTCCATCCCCAACTGGGCGGGCACCCAGCCCGGGCACGAAAGCGTACATTCTTCCGCCTGCCGGCGGCTTTTCCGCAGAACGGAAGTTCCTTGATAGTTGGTTGCGGTTTTATACCGTTTTCGTTGGATTCCCAAACCGGCAGTTTCCGCATCCACTACATGTCCCTGATAACCTGTGCCCACGCCGGCCTGCAGCCAGATTTCCTGGATACGCCGGCAGAAAAAATCCTGATGCGTGACGCTTTGATACGGGATACCGTCCGTATTGGAAAACCGCAGCAAACCCTTTGGCGGATCCCCGGCAGCGTCCAACACGCCGTCGGGACGCACGGAGAGCGAAGCGCCCAGAAAGTAGTCGCAGAACCCCTGCAAGACCTGCCATTCGCTCATCCCTTTTTCCACCGTCAGTTTGCCTCGGAAGGCCCCGCCGTTGCCGGCAAACGAAGGGAACCCATACGGCCGGGCATGGCGTTCAAACAGGCCCCGCAGGGAAGGATTGATATAGGTTTGAGGCAGGGCTTCATTGTCCAGAAGCAGCGCGGCGAGACTGCGGGCGACCAAACGCAGACGGTTTCCCTGCGGGGAAATCTTGGTATCCTGCTGATCGACAATCCCCCGGAACACGAGTACTCCCTCGTGCAGCACCTCCACTCTGGCAAGCCGCGGCGCCGGGGCGTCCACGGCAAAGGAAGCAGCCAGGCTGTGGGCAGGAGCATCCTCATCCCAATCCATCTTGAGGGATAACAGGAAGGGGAAATCCACCCGCTTCCCCAACACGGTATACCCTACGCAAGTCAAGACAGCATCACCCGATCCCCTTCCCGCAAAGCATTGGGCCACTGGATCTGCGGGTTTTTAGCCAGCAGATCCTCCAAGCTCTGGTGATATTGGTTGGCAATATCCCACAGGCATTCCCCGGCGCTGGCGGTATAAAACCGGCCGGAAACCGGATCCTCCTGTACCTGTCCACGGGAAAGATCCTCCCAAAACACGAACGCGTACCGAAGGACATGCGGGGTCGTCTCACCGATCCATTCGAGTTTAGAGAAGAAAGCATACATTCCCGGCAGGTCAGGCAGGAACAATAAGCCGCTGTCGGTCTGTTTTTGCAGCTCCCACAAACGGTGGAACTGTTCCTGGGCAGAAGGCCCGGTAAAGACGCCTTCCCCGGAAACGACCTGTTTTTTTCTTCCCAGGTTCTGGAACCGGGCCCCGGCATAGGGCAGGATCATTTCCTCCAAATGATCCTCAAAAGAAACCTTGAGCACAGCAGGATTTTTCGGCCAGGTAAAGTCTTTAAACCGCATCCTCTCCATGCCTATTCCTCCTCAAAGAAAGTGGGGTACCGTCTGGCATCCCATTCGAGCTCTTCCGACACCGACTGTGTCGTACCCGTCAAAAAGAAATCGGTTTCTTCCATTTACTCTCCCCCTTCCTGATTGGCGGATTTGCGCAGCGTGGCCCAGACATACAACGGGCTGTCCCCAAACAGGACGCAATACGAGCGGACCAATTCATAAAACACACCGTTTTGTTCCATACGGGTACCCTTGAGGCATTGATCCACCCGGCAGGAAGCGGGCCCGATGTAAAAAAACAGCGGATCCCCCTCCCCATCCCACGAAGAAGCCAGTTCATCGGCTTTGGGGGCAGAAGTTTTTCCCAGTGGCTGCAAGATGCCTTTGCACACCGTTTTTTGCCCGTCTTTGGGCCACAGGGTGAGGGTATTGCCATAGGTCTGGAACATGCGTTCAATCGATTCGCTTCGGGTCACGCGCCTTCTCCTTTCCCACCTGTTCAAAATAAAACCTGTCGTCGCGCAGCAGCGGGGCAGCCCGCTGCAAAGCCTGATCCCACAGCCGGCAGGCAGAGGAAGAAGCGCCCGTCTTCTGGGTAATTTTGACGTCGCCCAGCGAAACGTCCTCCCGGCCTGTCGATTCTTCCGCGAGGGTATATTGATAAAACGCGAACGCCGCCGCGGCGGAATAGATAACCGCCTGTGCTGTCTCGGTCCAGTCCTCGTCCGGAACAGGACGCAGACGGCTGCACAGCCACGCCAAAGCCTCCTGGCAAAGCGTTTCCTGTGCCTGTGCTTCTTCTTGGGCCAGCCGCGCAAGATTCGCAAACCGGGATACCACCTGTGCCGTGTCCCATACGACGGCTTGTGGATTATCCTCCATACGTCACCGCCTTGACCGCATCCTTGAAGATCTTGGCAAACCCGGCAATCGTGCTGATCGCCGCCTGTTCCATCTGACGGTCGATGAGCTTATCGGCGTCGGTAATGATATCGCCTGCCTGCACCATTTCGAGGGCGCAGTTTTTGTCCAGGCCGAGCACCGTGTTTCCCTCGAGGCTGGGCACATGGATCAAATTCGCCCCCAGGGGAGTGGCCAGCTTGCCGGTACCCTGGAAGTTCAGCCCGGCAGCCGCATCCTGGAATTCGGAGATAGCCAGCAAATCCTTCATGCTGGCCGTGGAAGCCACCAGGGTGTTGAGTTCATACGGAGCCACACTGCCCCACAGGTTGATCATGTCGGCATAAGTGGGCTTGGCGCTCAGAGGGGTAGACTCGGCCGCATTGGAATTGCCGTCCCCGTCCACCAGGACAGTCACCGCATCCTGAAGCAGTTCCCTTGCGAGCTCGGCGCCGATCTGCCGCAGGGTTACGGCAAACAGATCCAGCTTATGGAAGCGCAGGGCTTCATACGAAGAAGACAGCAGCCGGCCGCGCTTTTGCAGAGAGACCAGGTTTTTCTGCTGCAAGATGGTGGTCGTAGGAAGCGCGGCGCCTTCCTTCACGGTTGTGGAATCCTGTGCCTGGGTTTCCGCTACAATGGTGCGGTAATCGGTGGCGTCAATGCGGGTAATCGTGGCGACCAGCGAAGGCAGCCGGTCGGCACGTTCCATCCCCTGGCGCACGGCACGGGCGATAAATTCCGGGAAAAGCGCCGCACTGTCGCTGGATTGGAAAAACCGTTCTACATTGCTGCAAGCGGGGCCGCCCACCTGGATATCAAAGCGGCGCAGCTGCCGCTGATAGGCGTCCAGTCCTTCCCATTCGGTACGTTCATAATTTTCGGAAGGATCCATCTCCTCCAATACCTGGGTAAAGCTCTTGCCGCTCACCCCATACATTCCTTTTTCCAAGCGGATCGAATCAAAATATGCCATAAGTAAAAACCTCCTTCAATTCCCTAAATCTTAAACGCTTCATTGGGATCACCGTACGGCTCCCGGGATTTTTCGGCACAAAGCTGCGGCCGCAGCGGAAACCGCCGGGCAGCCTTTTTTTCCAGAGCCTGCTCCAGCCGCTGCAAGTCGCCGCCGTCCATTTGAGAGGCGGCCTTTTGCAGCAGATCCACAGGCAAATCGGGTTCGGCCAGGCGGCACAGCTTCTCTATGCGGCCAAGCGCATCCTCCCGGTACTTCCCCGCCTGTTTTGCCAGCGTATCGAGCCGTTCCACATACTGAAGCAGTTGATCCACGGCCCCGGTATCCAACACCACCGACTGCTTTTTGCTGACCCATCCCTGCAAGGCGGCCTTCATATCCTGGCCGGGCAGGGGAGCGAACGCTTTGATCACCCCGGCCTGTTTCTGGGACGGTACGGCGACAAAGGACCACTCATATGCATCGGTGGGATGGCTGAGCTTGTCGTAACACAAGAGCAGTTTGCCATCCACAGGATAGGTCTTTCCTTTCTGATGGCTGCACCCGCCCCGTTCCCGATCGGCCCCGCAAAGGGAGCAGGTACGGGAAGCGACGGCGCACCCCACGCTGACTTCTTTTTTCATCCCGCTGTCAATCTCCAACATGAGATCCGCATTTTTGGGGCTGCGGGGCAGATAGGCTTTGCCTACCAGCCGGGTATACGGCTCGCCCGCCGTAGTCTGCCGGGACGGATCGGTTTCCAGCCAGGTATCGAACAGGCGGGCGGTCTGGTACTCGGCAGAAGCCATGTGATCGAGTACGCCGGTTTTCCCCAAAAACAGATCTTTCAGCTTTTCGAGTGCCTCCAGGGTAAACTGTTCAAAATCCCTGTCCACATCATTGTCGCAGAGCGCCACAGAAAACACATACAGTTCTTCCGCTGCCAGACGGCGGCGGGTGTACCGGTGGATCCGCTCCAATTCTTCGGGGGAAGGAAAATTCTGTTTTTCCAATTCCTCATCCATGGGACAATTCCTCCTTTCCTATCTGCGCTTCGATTTGCGCAGCCTGCGCATTTTTGAGCCGGGCGTCGGCCAGATCCACCTCATCCTGCAAGGTGATATTATCCCAGCAGACGGTGCAGTCGGGCGGCAGGCCGTGCAGCAGCAGCCATACCTGGCAAATCCGCTGGATAGCGGGGTTAAGCAGGCGGCGGTAGCTTTCAAGCTCGCTGGTGAGGATATCGGCCTGCTGGCTGGACATCCGTTCGGTGGAAGACCAGGAAAGGCCCAGCAGGAACGGCGGGATCCCAAGCTTTGCCACAATCTGTTCGAGCATCTGGCGCACGGGGACATTGCTGTCGAGGATTTGGTTATCCGCGCCAATCACCCGGATATTCACATCCCCCACCGCCACAAAATCACTCACCGGGCCGCCGGCCTGCATCGCCCTTCCCCACTCCCTGGCGATCTGTTCTGCACGTTCCCTGGCGTACACCTGTTCGGCTTCGCCGCCAGAGGGCTTATAGGTTACGGCAAAGCGCACATTGCCGACACGCTCCCAGTTAACGCCGATAGTATGATAAATTTTAAGCAAAATATCGCTCACAAACGGCAGCCCGCTGAGGATAGAAACCCCCTGGTAATTACCGCTTGGCGGGTTAAGCGCAGCGGTCACAATAAGTTCCGGGTACGGCACAGGGACAAGGTCTCCCGAAGCCTGCCTGCGGCAGATTTGCAGATCAAGCGGGGAAGCCCCCTGCCGGAACCCCACCTCATCCAAATCGGCATTGTACAGCGCGCCGATGGAGGAACCATCCCCGGTGAGGACGATCTCACCCACAGCCGTGCCATACGTCAGGAGCTGATCCAGATAGCCGCTGATAAAATTCTGGATCCCATACTGACATCCGTTGACGGGAACCTGCTGTAAGAATTGGTTGAGACGTTCTTCCACCTGCGGGCTGTTGCAGCGGATGGTAAATTCCCCAATCAGCCGGGCCAGCTTGGAGAGGGAAGCGTCGATGATGGGTACAGCTTGACGCAGCGCACGGTATAACCGCCGGCTTCCTTCCGCACCCCAGGCGGAAAATGCCGAAGCGTACCCGTCCATGTGGGGATTGGCACATTGTACCGGGGCAAGTGAAGGGCCACCCGCCCGATTTTTCTTCCAAATTCGCATCCATTCACCTCTTTTCGTTAAGTTGCCATGGGATTTCCCCGCGGGGCAGCCAGAGCGGCACATCCTGCGTCCCCGGGCCGATCCAATACGGTAGATACAAAATACCGGATATCATCCATGGCATGGTCATGTTCCTTTACGGGAGCATCCCGGCTGCAGTCATCCTTCCATCGGTACAGGCCAAATTCCCGCTGGGCGTCGGTGCAGGGCAGGCAGACCCGGATCCTCCCATCTTTCAGGGCGGCGCCGGTTTTACGGATGCCGTCCAGCACCTGGTTCCGGGCGGGGACAGCCAAAAAGCGGCCATGGCGGCGGATGACTTCCAGGAAGCTCGCCGCAGAAGGATCCACAACCACGCGGGACACGGGATAATCCCCGGCCAGACGTTCCAGTTCGGTATAATGCTCCTCATCGGTGCGGGAATTTCCGGCAAGCCGGGCGTCGTAATAGTACTCGCCGATGCGGTACCATACGGAACCTTTCTGGACCCAAAGCCCAAACGACGCGGGATTCACCGTACCATAATCGCAGGAAACCACACAATCAGAAAACGGGCCGGAGGGACAGGGACAAAATTGATCGATGGTCATAAACGGGTATACCAAACCTTGAGGGGAGACCCACTTGCCGAGGATAAACCGTTCATAAAAGGCGCCGGTATATAAACTTTCATACCGTTTGCGCACCAAAGGGGAAATCCCCGGATTATCCTCCATGGTAAAATGGAGGTACAGCGTATTTTTCTGAGCGGCCTTGCAGACCCATTCGCGATAGAACCAGTGATGCGGGCTTTCGGGATTGCAGTTAAACCAAAAGACCGCCCCGTCCACCGAACAGCGGGCCAGCGCCTGCTCCACAAAGGAGCGGGGCATCAACGCAACCTCGTCGAGGAAGACCCCGGCCAGCGTCATCCCCTGGATCAGGGAAGCGGAACCCTCATCCTTACCGCCAAAGAAATACACCATATTTCTGCGTCCGCCATAGGAAATTTCCATGCGGTTTTCGCGCTCCTGCACACGGCACACAAAGCCCAGTGCACGCAGCGTGGGCAAGAGGGGGAATAACAAATTGCGCTTGACAGACCGGATGGTTTTCCCGCAAACGGCAAAAGCCTGCCCGTGGAAACGGTAGCAAAGCCAGGCAAAGAACGAAAGCCCCATACATATGGTCTTCCCGCTGCGCACCGCACCGTCGCAGAGAATGGCCATATGCGAAGCATATGGGCTTCCTTCACACCACCAACAAAGCACCTGCTTTTGTTTTGGGGAAAACGTGCGGAACCTCACGGCGCATTTTCCTCCAACCGGCCGGCGGTCTGCTGCAGGGCACGGTAAAACTCATCAGAACCCTGCGCGTGATCCTGACAAAACTCCTGCAAACACTGCATCGCGCGGAGCCGGTCAAAAAACTTCATTTCCACCCCGCCTCCTTTGGGGCGTTTAATTTCCGCCACGGGGAACAAATCCAGCCGGTTGAGCATACGAGGGCTAATCTCCTCGCAAAACAGCAGCTTTACCGCATCCCCCACGCTGCCGAACGCGAGCCGCTCCAATCCCTCCTGAATTTTCTTCTGAATTTCTTTTTGCTGCGAATGCTCCATAGCATCCCTCCTGTTCTTTCCACATGCCCCACTATACGGGAAAAAGGGAAAGGAATTTTCCCCCAAAGAGGAAAATTCCCTTCCCTTAAAAAATTTTTTCACAAAAAAGCAGAGGCCTTTCCGGCCCCCGCTTCACAAATACCATTTAATTTGACTGGGTTTCCCCCTGATCCTCCAGCAATGTGACGCTAACCTGGAATTCCCCTTGCCCTTCGCGGTACAAGGTGATCTCCACGGTATCGCCGGGCTGACGCCCTCCCAGGATCTGATACACGTCCTCCATCGACAAAACTTCCTGCCCGTCAATCTGGGTAATCACATCTCCCACCTGGGCTTCGGTATCCTCCAAGGAACTGCCCTGTGAAATTTCATAGATCATTACCCCCTGCGGCAGATCGTAATACAAAGCCTGCTGGCTGGTAACAGACGTTCCCGTAATTCCCAGGCGGGTCCGGCCGCCGACATATCCCTGGCGGATCAAATCATCCGCCACCTGCTTGACAGTTTCGGAAGAGACGGCTAAAAACATCCCATCATAAGAATCCGAGAATGCGAGCGAACCGATCCCTACCACCTGGCCATAAGCATTGACCAGGGCTCCCCCCACATTGCCAACGCTCCAGGCGGCGTCCGTCACCAGATAAGAACCGGCATTGTCCTGCCCTCCCAGGGAGAAGACCACACCGCTGGAAATGGAACCGGCGTCTCCCTGCACAGTAGAAGCGCCCAACGGGAACACACTGTCGCCCACCGCCACGGCTTGGGAATCGGCAAATACGGCGGCGTGCAAACCAGAAGCATCTATTTTTAAAACTGCCAGATCGGTTTTGTTGTCATACCCGACAATGACCGCTTCATACTCTGTCTGATCAGAAAGCGCCACCGTTACGGGCGTAGTCCGGGAATAGCCAATCGACGACGCACTGGTGATAATATAGCCATCCGTGGTGAGGATCACACCGGAAGAAAGCAGTTCTTCCTCCTGGCCCTGGGTATCCTGGACCGTGGCCCGCACCGAAACCAGCGACGGGGCCACAGTGCGGTAAATCTCACTGGGCTGCAAGAGCGTATCGCCCGGCTGAACCAGCGACAGCCCGGCAAAACCCGGAGCCGTGGCCGTCCCCACGGGATTTTCGGACGGCGTACCGGTTTGCCCTCCCCCTTGGCCAGGCTCTTCCTGGGAACCGTTTTCCACTGATTCCGGCAAAGGTTCCGATACCCCTGCGGACGGAAGTGCAGAAAAGACAATCCCCCAGATAAAAAAACCCAGGACAAACGCGGAAGCAAGGCCGATCAACACCCCTACCAACACCCGCGAACCGGCATTCGAAGGACCGGAAGCCGGGCCATGATACGGGACATACGGGATATACTCCGGCGGGACATTGGCCCACGGCGGCGGATTGGGAGGGGAAGCAGGCGGCGGAGCCTGGTTATACGGGGGCGGCGGGCCATAAGGAGGATAGGCTCCATAGGGCGGATAACCCCAATACGGCGGCGGGGCCGTATGTTCCTTTTGAAAAGGCGGAGAATCGGGTGCGTCGGCGTCCTCTGTTTTTGGATCCGCAGATTCTTCTGCCGGATCGGCCGGCGTATCGCCGCCGTCGGCTTTGGCAGCGGGATCCCAGGCGTCGGATGCGCAGGACGAACCGGGGGTTCTGTCTGCGGGAGGGATATCCTCTGGTTTAGAAGACGCATCCGCAGATCCTGCCGTATCCGTCTGCGGGGCCTCCTCCTTAGGCGGAGCGGCGGCAGCCGGATCCGAGGCAGCAGAGCCTTGCGGCGGATCGGAAGGGTCTTTTTTCTGGCGGTATTCCTCCCAAGGGAACTGGCTCATAGCACCATCCTTTCTATGGATATCAAGACGGCTTTTGCGGGGAATCGTCCTGCACGTCGGTAACCTTGTCGGTAATGTCTACAATAGGAGGGTCTTCCTGCGAAAGGACTTCCCCTTCGATGCGTTCGATCGCCTGCACAACAACCTCCCCATTCTTTTCCGGCTTAGAGGTTTTGGCCAAAGGTTTTCCGGCCTTTTTCTTTTCTTCCAGTTTGGGCAGCCAGAACGAAAATTCGGTGTATTCGTTTTCGACGCTGCTCACGGTAATCTCGCCCCCATGGAGCTTGATAATCGTTTTGACAATATACAGCCCCAGCCCCATCCCATTTTTATCCTGGCTGCGGGATTTATCGGTTTTATAAAAGCGGTCAAAAATCATGCCGACCTCATCGGCGGGGATGCCGGGGCCGCTGTTGCGGATACTGACCACATGCCGGGAGCCTTCGTCCTTGACGGAAATCTGGATATAGCCTCCCTCGTTAGTAAACTTGACGGCATTTTCAATGAGGTTATACAGCACCTGATGGATCATATCGGGATCCCCGTCAATAAAGTCAGGCTTGCTGTCTTCGAGCCCGCGGATTTCGATATTTTTATCCTCGATATTTTTTTCAAAGGAAAGCAGGGCCAGAAAAATGGTATTGCTCAGATCGAACCGGGCAGGACGCAATTTAAGTTCTCCGCTGTCAATTTTGGATAAATCCAGCATCGTGCGGACCAGCCGGGAAAGGCGCTTTACTTCCTGCGAGACAATCTGCAAATAATAATCCTGTTTTTCAGGGGGTATCGTACCGTCCAAAATCCCGTCGATGAAGCCCGCGATCGTCGTCATGGGGGTTTTCAGCTCATGCGAAACATTGGCAATAAAATTGCGGCTCATGGTCTCGCTGGAAGAAAGGGAGACCGCCATATTGTTAAAAGCCTGAGCCAAATGGCCGATTTCGTCGTCGCTGCTGATCTCCACCCGCACAGAAAAATCCCCGGCGCCGAAGCTCCTTGCCGCGGCGGCCATCTTGCGCAGAGGCTGTGCCAATTTGTAAGAAAAGATCCATACTACGCCAAATGCGATCATAAACGCCGCCACCGCAGCCAGCAGGAACACCTTCACCGCCTCTTCGCGGAACAGGGAGAAGAAGCTCATATTCGAAACGGCAAATACCGCGCCAATATTCCTAACATGCCCGTCGGTCTCCTGCACCGTAATCGGCACGCCTACCACATACGACGTATTGTCATATAGGTTATCCAACGTCGTGACCTCGTTAAAGGTCCCCGCCAGGGTTTTTTCCATGACTGTCTGGCTGATCACAGACGGGCCGGAAGGGCCGCCGTCGGGATCAAACGTGACCGCCTGCTGAATCCGCTGGTTTTCCCCGTGATACAGGATTGGCTGGCCGGACATGTTAGTCATCATAATATCGGCGTCAATATTGGTCGAGAAGGCGGAAATAAACCCGCTGATTTTCTCGGTATCGACCATATACTGGTTATCCTCCACCGATATCAGGCTGTCCCCGGCAATCTGGGCCACACTGTAGGCGTCCTGCAGCAGCAAAGAGCGCTTTTCCGTCTGCCAGTAGCGGGAAATAAAGACGATCATCACGGTCCCAAGAAAGACAAAGCTGACCATGACAATCAGCAGGGTAACAAACAGGTATTTTCGAAACAGGGTTTTCAACACGCGCCTGGCCTCCTTTGCCCACCATGCAGCCGGACGGAACCTCCGGCTGCCAGAGCCCGCCTATTCTTTCACTTCAAATTTATACCCGACGCCCCACACGGTTTTGAGGGTCCATTTATCCGACACGCCTTCGAGCTTTTCACGCAGGCGTTTGACATGTACGTCCACCGTACGGGAATCGCCGTAATAATCGAACCCCCACACCTGATCGAGCAGCTCGTCGCGGGAAAATACCCGGTTGGGGTTGCTGGCCAGATGGTAAATCAGTTCCATTTCCTTTGGCGGGGTATCCACCTGCACACCGTTGACGCGCAGCTCGTAGTTAGTCAGGTTGATGGAGAGCTTGTCGTACTTGACCTCCTTGACCTGTTCCTCCTCGGTAGTGCCGTACCGGCGCAGTACCGCCTTAATCCGGGCAACCACCTCCTTGGTTTCAAACGGCTTGACCACATAGTCGTCGGCGCCGAGCTCAAGGCCGAGCACCTTATCAAACACCTCGCCCTTGGCGGTGAGCATGATGATGGGGCACTTGGATTTTTTTCGCACCTCGCGGCAAACCTGCCACCCGTCGAGTTCGGGGAGCATAATATCGAGCAAAATCAAGTCCGGGTTATACTCCTCAAAAATTTCCAGGGCCTTGCGCCCATCGTTCGCAATACGCACGTCAAAGCCTTCTTTTTCAATATACAAACGCAGCAATTCGCAGATATTCTGGTCATCGTCCACAATCAGGATTTTCCCTGCCGCCATAGTTATCGCCTACCGTTTCCATTTAAATATTCGAGTGGTTTTTTCTTATTATAAAGGATCTGCTGTCCGAAAGGATGAATTTTTTATTACATCAAACGAAAGCGCCGAAAGCCTCCCTGGACAAAAAAGACGCTTTCCCTCTGCGGAAAAAACGTCTTTTTCTCACGGCTGGATGCTGGAAAGCAGCCCGCCCTTGCGGATGATATTCTGGATAAATTCCGGGAACGGCTGGGCCTGGTACGACTTGCCGGTGGTCAAATCGCGGATAAGGCCGGTATCAAAATCGACCTCGACTTCATCGCCGTTCTGGATTTCTTTGGCGGCCTCGTCGCATTCCAAAATAGGCAGGCCGATATTGATGGCGTTGCGGTAAAAAATACGGGCAAAGGTGCTGGCAATCACGCAGGAAATCCCGCTGGCCTTAATAGCAATGGGAGCGTGCTCGCGCGAGGAGCCGCACCCAAAATTCTTATTGGCCACCAAAATATCGCCGGGCTTCACGCGGCTGGTAAATTCCTTGTCAATGTCTTCCATGCAGTGGGCAGCCAGCTCCTCGTGGGAGGAGGTGTTCAGATACCGGGCGGGGATAATGACGTCGGTGTCCACGTTATCCCCATATTTATGTACAATGCCGTGTGCGTTCATCGTATCTCTCCTTTCCGAAGTTACTTTGTGGGGTCGGTAATGTACCCTGTAATGGCGCTGGCCGCAGCGACCGCCGGGCTTGCCAGATAGATTTCCGATTCAATATGGCCCATCCGGCCGACAAAATTGCGGTTGGTCGTGGAGACTGCGCGCTCCCCTTTGCCCAGGATGCCCATATGCCCGCCCAGGCAGGGGCCGCAGGTGGGAGTAGACACCACGGCGCCGGCCTTGATAAAGGTTTCGAGCCAGCCCTTGTGCAGCGCGTCGAGATAGATCTGCTGGGTGCTGGGGATGATGATACAGCGCACATGTTTGGCTACCTGTTTCCCCTCCAGGATCTTGGCAGTGACCTCAAGATCCTCCATACGGCCGTTGGTGCAGGAACCGATCACGACCTGATCGATTTTGATTTCGTTTTCTCCCACCTCGTCAATGGTGTGGGTATTTTCGGGCAAATGCGGGAACGCAATCGTTGGGCGCAGAGCGGATAAATCAATTTCGATGGTTTCATCGTACACTGCATCGGGGTCGGCGGCAAATACACGCGGTTCACGCTGGAAGCGGTCTTTACAGTAGGCGAGGGTGACCTCGTCCACCGGGAAAATCCCATTTTTGGCGCCGCCTTCAATGGCCATGTTGGCAATGCAGAGACGGTCGTCCATGGAAAGGCTTTTCACCCCTTCGCCGGTAAATTCGAGCGAGCGGTACAGCGCGCCGTCCACGCCGATGCGGCCAATCAGGTGCAAAATCACATCTTTGCCGCTGACGAACGGCTGCAATTTGCCTTTGAGCTCTACGCGGATCGCCGAGGGGACTTTAAACCAGGCTTTCCCGGTAATCATCCCGCAGGCCATGTCGGTGGAGCCCACGCCGGTGGAAAAGGCCCCCAGCGCGCCATAGGTACAGGTATGGGAATCCGCGCCAATCACGCAGTCCCCGGGGCCGACAATGCCCTGCTCGGGGAGCAGCGCATGTTCAATGCCCATCTTGCCCACATCGAAGAAATTCTGAATATCGTACTTATCGGCAAAATTGCGCACCTGGCGGCACTGTTCCGCCGCCTTAATGTCTTTGTTTGGAGTAAAGTGATCCATCACCAGGGCGATCTGGGTATTGCTGAAAACGTCGGTGGCCCCGGCTTTTTCAAATTCATTAATCGCCACCGGGCTGGTAATATCGTTGCCCAGCACCAAATCAAGATTGGCTTCAATGAGCTGGCCGGCCTGCACGCAGTCCAACCCGGCGTGCGCGGCCAAAATTTTCTGTGTCATCGTCATTCCCATTCTAACAACCTCCCAAAAGGATAAATTCAAGCCGCCTGCCAAACCAGATCAGTCGGTAAACACCGCGCCGGTCGAAGCGGAAGTCACGAGTTTCGCATATCGTTTGAGGTATCCCGAAAGGGGTTTCTGCGGAGCTTTCCAAGCCGCTTTGCGGGCGGCAATCTCCTCGTCGCTGACAAGGAGATTCAGTTTGCGGCCGGGAATATCCACCTCTACCTGGTCGCCATCCCGGATCAGCCCGATCACACCGCCGGCGGCCGCTTCGGGGGAAACATGGCCGATCGCCGCGCCGCGGGTCGCACCGGAGAAACGCCCGTCGGTGATGAGCGCCACGCTCGAACCCAGACCCATCCCGGTGAGAGCGGAGGTCGGATTGAGCATCTCGCGCATTCCAGGGCCGCCCTTGGGCCCTTCATAGCGGATGACTACCACGTCTCCCGCCTGGATTTCACCGCCCAAAATGGCTTTGGAAGCAGCTTCCTCCGAATCGAAGCAACGGGCCGGACCGGTGTGCTGCATCATCTCGGGAGCCACCGCACCCTGTTTGACCACCGCACCTTCGGGGGCGATGTTGCCGGTCAGGATAGCAATACCGCCGTCCTTGCGGAAGGGATCCTCCACCGTGCGGATAATTTCGCCGTCAGCGGCAGGGAACGCGGCGAAGCGTTCGCCCACCTTGCCGGAAACGGTGGGGATATCCTCATGGATCAGTCCGGCGCGGGCCAGCTCTTTAAGTACGGATTGGATCCCTCCCACGTCATTGAGATCGGTAATAAAGACCTGGCTTGCGGGGTTGAGCTTGCAAAGCTGGGGAGTCGTGCGGCTGATCTGGTCGATTTTCTGCATATCGACCGCCACCCCGGCCTCGTGGGCAATGGCCAGCAGATGCAGCACGGTATTGCTGGAGCAGCCGAGGGCCATATCGCTGCGCAGGGCATTTTCAAAGGCTTTTTCGGTGAGGATATCCCTGGGCCGCAAGTCCTGCCGGAGCAGTTCCAATACCTGCTCGCCGGCATCCTTGGCCAAAGCGATGCGGGCGGAAAGCACAGCGGGGATACTGCCGTTGCCGGGCAGCGCGAGACCGATGGCTTCGGTCAGGCAGTTCATGGAATTCGCGGTATACATGCCGGAGCAGGAGCCGCAGCTCGGGCAGGCAGATTTTTCAAGGGCCAGCAGTTCCGCGTCGTCGATTTTACCGGCGGCATGGGAACCCACAGCCTCGAACATTTCCGAAAGGCCGAATTTGACGGTATTGTGCCGGCCGGGGAGCATGGGGCCGCCGCTGACAAAAATGGAGGGCAGGTTGAGACGGCAGGCAGCCATGAGCATCCCAGGGACAACCTTGTCGCAGTTGGGGATAAATACAACGGCGTCGAGCGGGTGGGCGGTAAGCATGACCTCGACGGAATCGGCAATCAGCTCACGGGAGCACAGGGAGTAGCGCATCCCTTCATGGCCCATGGCCAGGCCGTCGCACACGCCGATGGTTTCAAACTCAAACGGGACGCCGCCGGCATTGCGGATCCCAGCCTTGACGGCCTCGCTGATCTCTTTCAAATGCCGGTGCCCGGGGATATATTCGCTGAACGAAGACACCACCCCGATAAACGGCCGGGCCATCTCACGGTCAGACAGTCCCAGCGCGCGCAGCAGGGAACGCTGCGGGGCACGGGTGCAGCCGGTTTTCAATGCATCACTTCTCATGAATACCACTCCTTTAAATCATCGTTGTTATTTTCCCTCAAGAAATCCAGTTGTTAATACAGCTTTGCGCCGGCCGGAATCGCGTCGTCCACCATCAGGAGATGGAGCCTTTCTTCCCCTTCTTCGTGGTGCACGGCGGAAATAATCATCCCGCAGGAATCGATCCCCATCATTTTGCGCGGCGGGAGGTTGGTGATCGCAATAAGCGTTTTGCCAATAAGCTCCTCCGGTTCGTAATAGGTGTGGATCCCGCTTAAAATCACGCGGTCTGTGCCGGTGCCGTCGTCCAAAACGAATTTCAGGAGCTTCTTGCTCTTGGGGACGGCGGTGCATTCCTTGACCTTTACCGCCCGGAAATCGGACTTGCTGAAGGTCTCGAAATCGACCATATCCTGGAACAGCGGCTCAATCTGCACCTTGGAAAAATCGATGCTTTCCGCCGCAGGCGCAGCCGGGTTTGCCGGCTTTGCAGCCGCCGCAGCACCTCCAATGGGCTTCATGGTGGGGAAAAGCAGCACATCGCGGATCGACGCGCTGTCGGTCAGCAGCATGACCAGCCGGTCAATGCCCATCCCCATCCCGCCGGTGGGCGGCATCCCATACTCCAGCGCGGTGACAAAATCCTCGTCGATCAGGTTGGCTTCCTCGTCGCCCGCATCGCGCAGCTTCATCTGGTAGGCAAACCGTTCCCGCTGATCCATGGGGTCGTTCAATTCGGTATAGGCGTTGGCAAATTCCCTGCGGGTGATAAACAGCTCAAACCGCTCCACCAGTTCCGGACAGTCCTGCCTGCGCTTGGTGAGGGGCGATACTTCCACCGGATAATCGTAGATAAAGGTGGGCTGTACCAGCTTGTCCTCGACCTTTTCCTCAAAGGCCAGGTTGAGGATATCCCCCCACACATGGCGGGGTTCTACGGGCAGGCCGAGATCCTTGGCCGCCGCACGGGCCTTTTCGGTATCGCCCAGGAACGAGAGGAAATCCACCCCGGTGTATTCCTTCACGGCGTCGGCCATGGAGATCCGGCGGAACGGGGCCGAAAGATGGACCTCCTCGCCCTGATACGTCACGGTAGTAGAGCCACAGACCGCCTTGGCGCAGGCGCTCACGATCTGTTCGGTAACGTCCATCATCCCGTGGTAATCGGTATAGGCCTCATACAGTTCGAGGGTGGTAAATTCGGGGTTATGCTTCACATCCATCCCCTCATTGCGGAACTGCCGGCCGATCTCATATACCTTCTCCATCCCGCCGACAATCAGGCGCTTGAGATAGAGCTCCGGGGCAATACGCAGGTACAGCTCCATATTTAAGGTATTGTGGTGGGTGATGAACGGCCTTGCCGCGGCGCCGCCGGCGATGGTGTTGAGGATAGGGGTTTCCACTTCAATAAAGCCCTTGTCGTCGAGGAAGCGGCGGATCGTGCGGATAATCTCGCTGCGCTTGATAAACGTATCCTTCACTTCGGGATTCATAATCAAATCCACATAGCGCTGGCGGTAGCGCAAATCGGTATCCTGCAAGCCGTGGTATTTTTCGGGCAGAGGAAGCAGCGACTTGGCGAGCAGGCGGATCGCCTTGGCATGGACGGAAACCTCCCCCCGGCGGGTGCGGAATACGATCCCTTTGACCTCGGCCAGATCGCCGATATCCCACTTGGAGAGGTTCTGGTACGCTTCCTCGCCGATGTCGTCGATTTTCACATACACCTGGATCCGTCCGGTCCGGTCATGCAGATCCAAAAAGCTGGCTTTGCCCATATCGCGCCAGCTCATAATCCGCCCGGCAATGCACACCTCCTTGCCTTCGAGCTGATCAAAGCCCTCGTGGATCTCCTGCGCATGGATATCCGGATGGCTGGTATTGACAAAAAAGGGATTTTGCCCCTGCTGCTGCAAGGCAGCGAGCTTATCGCGCCGGATTTGCAGCAGCTCGCTGACGCTGGGGGTAGGTTGTTCGGGGGTATGGTTTTGGTTTTGGCTCATGATGCATCTCCTCTTCCTGCAAACTAAAAAATAACGGTGAAAAAAATAGGCGGTGTGGATATGCTCCACTCCGCCCTGCAAGGTCACTTGGATATCTCTAACACCTCATACACCATCACACCGGCGGGGACTTCCACCTCGACGGTATCGCCGACGGCATGGCCAAGCAGCGCTTTCCCAATCGCTGATTCATCGGAAATCCGGCCTGCACGGGGGTTGGCTTCATTGGAACCCACAATGCGGTATTCCTTCTGCATGGTCGAACCGGTCGCCTGATTTGTGACCTTAAGATCGACCTTAGAGCCAATATGGATGGTATCGGTACCCAGCTCGCTTTCATCAATGACGGTGGCGTTTTTCAGCATGGCTTCGAGATCGGCAATGCGGGCTTCCACAATCGCCTGATCGTTTTTGGCCTCATCGTACTCGCTGTTTTCCGAAAGATCCCCAAAGGACAGGGCAACTTTAATTTTCTCGGCAATTTCTTTCCGTTTGACCGATTTCAGCTCTTCCAGCTCGTTTTCGAGGGCGGCGAGACCTTCTTCTGTTAAAATGACTTGTTTTGCCATATCGCGAACCCATCCCTCCGGGCGACCGGAAGGAAAATCCTTTCCTGAAAAATTCCGTCCGTCGGGACGGGGCATTTTTGCACAATATCTATATTATAGTAAACCATACCGAGGATGTCAATGAAGAAATCCGATTTTAAACACAGGGATTTCCAGGATAAGCCGCATATCCCGGCCAGCCGGTGGACAAATTGGGCAAAAGCTGCGGCGATATTCTCGTGTATCCATTGTAGCATATCCGGGCATTTTATGCAAAGATTAGGACAAAAGGAAAAGCCGGCTTTCCCCAAAGGGACGGGCCGGCTGCAAAAGATATATATTACAGATATTTGAGCGGATCGACACGCACACCGTTGTAGCGGACTTCAAAGTGAAGGTGGGGGCCGCTGGAGTCACCGGTGCTGCCGATTTTGCCAATGGCCTGTCCCTGGGAAACCTGCTGCCCGACATTCACGTTGACAGCGCTGCAATGGGCATACAGGGTAGACCATCCGCCGCCGTGGTCAATCATAATGTACAGGCCGTAGCCGCCGCCCCAGCCGGACTTATTCGCCCGGACTACCGTACCGCTGGCGGAAGCGACAATGGTTTTGCCATAGGAGTTGCCGGAAATATCAATCGCCTGGTGGTTCCGGCCGTCACCCCAGTAGGAGGTGATCACCGTCACACCCGGGCAGGGCCAGGTGAACATGCCGTTCCCGCTCGTCGGGGGGGTAGAACTGGAACCGGCTGTACTGTTCCCTGCGCTCTGGCTGGCATAATAATCCTGCCACCAGTCGTCAATTTCCTGCTCGGTCTGCTCCATCTCGTTCGCTAACTGGCTCGCCAGGGAATTCGCTTCATCCTCCTGGGATTTCAGGTTTTCCAGCACCCGGGCCGCCTCGTCAATGAGCACCTGCACCTCGGCCTTTTGGGATTCCAGGGCGCTTTGCTCCTCGGCTACGCTGTTTTTCAGGTTTTCGATTTCCTGCTTCTGCGCAGCAATGGAATTCACTTTCTCTACCAGCTGGTCAATCAGCACTTTATCGTGTTCGGCAATACTCTGGGCAACCTGCGCCTTTTCCATCATATCAAAAAAGTCATCTGCACCCAGCAAAATCTCAAGGGTGGAAGCTTCTCCAGCCAGATAGCTCGCACGGATCCGTTCCTTGAGTTGCTCGATCAGATCGGTAATCTCCGCCT
>CAJFOO010000056.1 GCA_904397205.1 uncultured Clostridia bacterium | reverse complement strand
CTGCTGGAACAAGATTCCTCGATCCGTCTGATCGATGTGCGCACGCCCAAGGAATACGCGGCCGGGCATATCCCCCGCAGCCGCAACGTCCCGCTCGACCGGATCTCCGGTATCTCTTCCGTGGAGCCAAACAAGGACGCCAAGCTGTTCGTGTACTGCCTCAGCGGCGGGCGCAGCAAATCGGCTTGCAGCGCGCTTGTCAATATGGGGTATACCAACGTGACCAACATCGGCGGGATTTCTTCCTGGCCGGGCCAGGTCGTAACCGGAAAATAAATCCCGCAAAGGGAGAAAGGGATGTTACCCATGAAAGTTGTCATTATCGGGGGCGTAGCCGGCGGGGCCGGGGCAGCCGCCCGTCTGCGCCGTCTGGATGAAACCGCCGAAATTCTCCTGCTTGAGCGCGGGCCGTATATCTCCTACGCCAACTGCGGCCTGCCCTACTACATCGGCGGCGAAATCCAGCAGAAAAGCGCCCTCACCGTGCAGACCCCCGAAGGGATGTCGCGCCGGTTCGGTATCGATGTGCGTGTCAATCACGAAGCCGTTGCTATCGATACGGCAAAAAAGACCGTGACCATCCAGGGTCCCGACGGGACGGTTGAGGAAAGCTACGACAAACTGCTGTTATCCCCCGGCGCGGAACCGCTGCGCCCCCCGATTCCCGGTCTGGATGACCCGCGGGTATTTACCCTGCGCACCGTGCCGGATACCCTCAAAATCAAGGAATACCTCGATACCCACCATCCGAAAACGGCAGCCATCGTCGGCGGGGGCTATATCGGCGTGGAAATGGCAGAAAACCTCACCCGCGCGGGGGTGAAAGTGACGGTAATCCAGCTTACGGATCACGTCATCGCCCCGCTGGATTACGACATGGCCTGCGATGTCCATCACTATCTGAAACAGCAAGGCGTAGAGCTTCTGCTGGATAACGGGGTCAAGGGGATTTCCCCGTCGGAGGACGGCCTGCATCTGGAACTCGAAAAGGGAAACCTTTCGGCCGATATGGTCCTGCTTTCCGTAGGGGTGCGCCCGGATACTGCCCTGGCCAAAGCTGCCGGGCTGGCGCTCAACGATCGGGGAGCTATCCTGGTGGATGAACACATGCGTACTTCTGCACCCGACGTATACGCGGTAGGCGACGCGGTGGAAATCCAAAACTTTGTGACCAAACAGCCGGGATATATCCCCTTGGCCGGACCAGCCGCCAAACAGGCGCGCGTGGCCGCGGATCACATGTGCGGACTGCCCAGCGCATACAAGGGAACACAAGGTTCGGCCGTGCTGAAAATTTTCGACATGACGGTCGCCACCACCGGCCTGAATGAATCCGACGCCCAGAAAGCCGGCCTTGCGTACGAGAAGATCTATGCGTTCGGGCCTTCCCATGCGGCGTACTATCCCGGCGCGACCAACCAGTGTGTAAAAGTACTGTTTGCGCCCGATACCGGCCGGCTGCTGGGCGCGCAGATAGTGGGCTTCCAAGGGGTCGACAAACGCTGCGACGTGCTGGCCACTGCCATCCGTGCAGGCCTGACGGCCGCCGATCTGACCGAGCTGGAGCTTTGCTACGCCCCGCCGTTCTCGTCCTCCAAGGATCCGGTGAATATCGCGGGCTTTATGATCGAGAATATTTTGACCGGAAAAGTGAAACAGTATCACTGGCACGACGTTGCCTCCCTGCCCCGCGACGGCAGCGTTACCCTGCTGGATGTGCGCACGCCGGCGGAATACGAAAAAGGCGCGATAGACGGCACGGTAAACATCCCGCTGGATTCCCTGCGGCAGCGGCTTTCGGAGCTGGACGTACAAAAGCCCGTTTATGTCAACTGTCAAAGCGGCCTGCGCAGCTATCTGGCGTGCCGCATCCTCATGCAGCATGGCTTTACCTGCTATAATCTCGCCGGCGGCTGGCGGCTGTACCATTCCGTTACCAGCGACGGGGCATTCGACGCTTCCCCGCGCCATGCCTGCGGGGTAAAAATCCAATAAAACACACAAATTAAGACGTATAAATATGTGAAAGGAGAATCCTGCTATGTCTCACGATTGCTGCTGTTCCTGCAACAGCCACGAAGCCCGCTTTTATACCTGCCCCTCCTGCCACTGTGTGGTAGGCCTTATTGAGGGCGGCCATGTTCCCTCCTGCTGCGGCCAGTCCATGCAGGAGCTGGTTCCCAATTCCGCCGACGCTTCCAAAGAAAAGCATACCCCGGTGGTATCGGTAGTCGGCAATTCCGTGATGGTGGAAGTCCCTCACCCCATGGATGAAGAACATTCCATCCCGTGGGTCTATCTGCAGACCAAGCGCGGCGGCCAGCGGAAAATCCTGGCTCCCGGCAGCGAAGCCAAGGTTGTATTCCTGCTCGACCAGGATGAACCCGTGGCGGCCTATGCGTACTGCAACAAGCACGGCCTGTGGAAAACCACCCTGTAAACCCCACAAGGAAAGGGGACTGATGGCATGACGGAAGAAAAACTGGCATTTTACCAGTCAGCTTTCCCCGTGTGGGAAGACCTGACCCCGCAGCAGCGCGACCTGCTGCTTTCTTCCACCATAGAAAAAACCTTCCCCAAAGGGGCCGCTCTGCACCAGGGCGGACAGGATTGTTCCGGGCTGGTGATTGTCTATTCCGGCCAGCTGCGCGGATTTATCTTCTCCGGCAGCGGAAAGGAAATTACCCTGTACCGCCTGTTTGACCGCGATATGTGCCTGTTTACGGCTTCCTGCCTGCTTAAGAACATCCACTTCGATATCCATGTCACCGCCGAAAAGGAAACCCAGGCCCTGCTGATTCCTACCGGGGTTTATCAGCAGCTCATGGAATCCTCCCTCGCGGTGGCCGACTATACCGGCCAGCTTATGGCGTCACGGTTTTCGGATGTGATGTGGGTAATGGAGCAGGTCCTGTTTGCCAGCTTTGACCAGCGTCTGGCCATCTTTCTGGAAGCCCAGAGCAACGTGGACGGTTCCGACACCCTGCATATGACGCAGGAAGAGATAGCCCGCCATCTGGGCAGCGCGCGCGAAGTCGTCACCCGGATGCTCAAGTATTTCCAGGCGGAAGGTATCGTGGAACTGTTCCGGGGCGGGCTCACCATTATTGACCGGAAAAAACTCCACCGGCTTGCGCAGCCGCAAAATCCCTCATAAAAATACAAAAAAGCGTCCCTTCCTTCAGGGACGCTTTTTTGTATTATGTTTTCCATCCTGGAAACACGCCGGTTTACAGGAACAACGCCACAATGCCTGCCGCTATGCCGGCTGCGGAAACCAGCCCCAGGATAACCCCGGAAAGGCATCCCGCGCTTTTTTTCACGTGATGGGCGGTAAATCCATCATCCCCCTTCTGCGGCTCAATGGGCTTTTTGGTCTTGGGCGGCTCCGGGGCTTTTGTCTCTTTCACGGGCTGGCCTTCCGCAATCTTGCGGGCATCCATAATCCGCTTGAGATCTTCCTGCATGGGTTCCCCGCAATATGGGCAGAACG
>CAJFOO010000055.1 GCA_904397205.1 uncultured Clostridia bacterium | reverse complement strand
TCCTCCAGCTCCACTTCCTTGGCGATGGTCACGCCGTCGTTGGTGATGAGCGGCGCGCCGAATTTTTTATCCAGCACCACATTGCAGCCTTTGGGGCCCAGGGTAATCTTTACTGTATCTGCCAGCTGGTTAATCCCGCTGAGCAGTGCTTTTCTTGCTTCTTCACCGTAAATAATTTGTTTCGCCATAGTATCAATTCCTCCTGTTCAGCAACTCAATATCAACAAACCTGCGGATTATTCCACTACCGCTAAAATATCCGACTGGCGGACGATGGTGTATTCCTTGCCGTCCACTTTCACCTCGTTGCCCGCATACTTGCTGCAGATAACTTTATCGCCAACCTTGACGTTCATGAAAACCTCTTTCCCATCCACAATACCGCCGGGGCCTACCGCGATAACTTCGGCAATCTGGGGCTTCTCCTGGGAAGAGCCTGTCAGGACAATACCGCTTTTGGTGGTCTCCTCGGCCTCGGTCATTTGAATCAGTACACGGTCAAATAAAGGTTTAATCGTCATACAAAATTCCTCCTTATCCAAAATGGAATGAAAAATATTGGTAACTTTGTTAAGTTTAGCACTCTTGATTCGCGAGTGCTAAGTTCTGTATACTATTGTAGCGGGGAAGCGCAAAAAAATCAAGCCCTTTTCCGCGAATTTCTTGGATTTAATAAATTATTTACAAATTCACCCATCCATCCGGCATAAAAATAACGCCTGCGGATGCTTTCTCTGCAAGCGTATCCCGGCCGGCATAAGCTTTTCCCGGCAAAATGGCCTTCCCGGTTTGGCAGTGTAATATATTGTCTGCTAATCGCCGGACGCCCCGCCGGTTTTTTTCGGGGAAGTGTAGTACAAATACAGCTGGCAGGGGATCATCCCATTATACAGCTTCCGGCGGCGGTCCGCCGGACGGCCGAAGCATTCCTCAAAAGTGGTGTCCGGGCTGATGATGGAGTAGCTCCACTTCGGTTTGGGCACAAAGACCTTCCCCATCACCCGGTACAGCTCTTCCGCCTGCCGGGTATCCAGCAGCCGTTCCCCATAGGGCGGGTTGCAGATCACATATCCCCTGTCCCCCGGCGCGGAAAATTCCCGGATGTCCCGCCGGCTGGCCCGGATCTGCGCAATCACACCGGCTTTTTTGGCATTGGCCAGGGTCAGCTCCACCGCCGCGCCGTCGATATCATAGCCGATCCCCTGGAAGTCCGCTTCCCTGCGCACCAGATCCCGGGCGCGCTCCTTCTCCCGCTGCCACACCGAAGCGTCAATCCCTTCCCAATGCTCCGCCGTAAAATGCCGCTGCAAGCCCGGGGCGATATTTTTGGCGTACAGCGCCGACTCAATCAACAGGGTACCGGAACCGCAGAATGGATCGATTACCGTACCGTCCGGCCGCACACGCGACAGATGTACCATCGCCGCCGCCAGGGTCTCCTTGATAGGGGCTTCGGTGGAACTGGCACGGTAGCCCCGCTTGTGCAGGCCCGCACCGGAGGTATCGATCATCACGCTGACCTGATCCTTCAAAATCAGGAACTGGATGGGATACAAAGCACCTGTCTCTTCAAACCAGGAAACGTGATGCCGTTGTTTGAGCCGTTCCACCACGGCTTTCTTTACAATCGACTGGCAGTCCGGTACACTGAACAGCTTGGACTGCAAACTGCGTCCTTTGACCGGGAACGCATCTTTTTTCCCGATCCACTGCTCCCACGGCAGCGACCGTACCCCCTGGAACAGCTCCTCAAAGCTCCGGGCCGGGAAGCTCCCCAGCAGAATCTGCACCCGTTCGCTGAACCGGGAGCCGAGATTGACGCGGGCCAGCAGGGAGGCATCCCCTTGAAATATTACCCTGCCGTTCTGTGCCTGTACCTTTTCCGCCTGCATGGCCCGCAGCTCTTCCGCGACCAGGCCTTCCACCCCAAACAGGCAGGGGCATACCATCCAAAATGGCTGCATATCGGTTCTCCTTTTTTCTTTCCGCACCCCGCGTAAAAAGAGCCGCGCACGCGGCGCGGCCCCGGGATGCAGGGATATTATTCTTGATCCGGCTCCAACAGGCCGTATTTGCCGTCCTTGCGCTTATACACCACGTTGATTTCCCCGTCCTCCTCATTGCGGAACAGGAAAAACTGATGCCCCAGCATATTCATTTGCAGGATGGCTTCGTCTATGCTCAAACGCTGCACAAAGAATTTTTTGTTCCGGACGACCTCATATTCCTTGCCTTCATCCGGATCCTCGCTGTTGAAATATTCCTCCACATACTGATCCAGGGAACCGGAATGCAGGCGTTTTGCGAGCTTGGTCTTATTCTTGCGGATCTGCCGTCCCAAAGCGCTGACAACCTGATCCAGCGCGTCGTTCATTTCCATATCGGTCGACTCCGCACGGCAGATCATCCCCGGCTGACGGATAGTGATTTCCACCGTCTGGCGGTTATGCTCCACCGTGACCACCACATTCGCCTCGGCGTCTTCCGCGAAAATGCGGTCAAAGCGGGAAAGTTTTTTCTCAACCAGATGCTTAAAATTGTCTTTCAGATTTACTTTTCTGCCGGTAATCGTGATTTTCATCATCCACGTCTCCCTTATTTAAAATCTTTGGGTCTGGAATCCGTCCTGCTGCGGGCAGAAATCCTCCCGCCCTTCTATTATAGCAGATTTTTCCCGCAAAAGAAAGCCCAAACGGTTAAATGATCCGCGTTTTATGCCGGGTAACATGGCACCCCACGTTCACCGCCACCGGAAGCCCGGCAATATGGGTGGGGTACCATTCGATCTTGACCCCGAGCGCCGTCACATCCCCGCCGAACCCCTGCGGGCCAATCCCCAGCGCGTTGACAGCCCGGCACATATCCCGTTCCAGCTCGGCATAAAACGGGTCGGGATTGGGGGAAGAAAATTCCCGGCACAGGGCTTTTTTGGCCAGATACGCACACAGCTCAAAATCCCCGCCGATGCCAACCCCCAACACCATCGGCGGGCAGGGGTTGCTTCCCGCCTGGCGGGCGACTTCCACCACAAAATCCAGCACGTCCTCCCGGGAGGCCGCCGGGGTCAGCATACGGATCTGGCTCATATTCTCACTGCCGAACCCTTTGGGCGCCACCGTGACAGAAACCCGGTCCCCCGGCACAATGCGGGTATGCAGCACCGCCGGGGTGTTGTCCCCGGTATTGACCCGGCGCAGCGGGTCGGCCACCACCGAACACCGCAGCAGCCCCTGGGTATACCCCTGGCGCACACCCTCATGCACGGCGTCCTCCAAAGCCCCTCCGGTCAGGGCGACTTCCTGCCCGACTTCCAGGAAGACCACCGCCATGCCGGTATCCTGGCAAATCGGGATTTGCAGCTTCCTTGCCGCGTCCAGGTTCCTCTGCAAATCCCGGAGGATGGCCCGGCCGCCCGGATGGCTCTCCTGCTCTGCGGAACGGCACACCGCCGCCTCCAGATCGCCGGGAAGCTCCCGGTTGGCGTCGATGCAAAGCTGCCGCACCGCCTGGGTAATCTCCCCTACATGGATTTCCCGCATCTTACCCCTCCTGTCCTTTGACGACTGGCTTGCCCTGGATAAACACCCGCTCCGGCTTGGCCGAAAGCGCCAGGGGGCTGCCCCGGAACACCACCAGATCGGCGTCTTTGCCGGGGGTAATAGACCCTACCCTGTCCTGTATGCCGCAGATTTCGGCCGGGGCTAGGGTGATAGCCCGCAGCGCGGCTTCTTCTGCCATGCCTTCGCGCACGGCCAGCCCCGCGCACAGCGGCAGATACTGCACCGGGATCACCGGGTGATCCGTCACAATCGCCACGGGCACCCCCGCCGCCGACAGGATCCCGGGGGAAGCAGGGGTCTGTTCCCGCAGCTCCGGTTTGGAACGGTCGGCCAGGAACGGCCCGGACAGCACCCTTGCCCCCTCTTCCCGCAGCTCCTGCGCGATCTGATGCCCTTCGGTCCCGTGTACCAGCACATAATCCAGGTGGAATTCCTTGGCCAGCCGGATCGCCGTGAACATATCGTCGGCGCGGTGGGCGTGGAAATGCACCTGGATTTCCCGGCGCAGCACCGGAAGCAGCGCTTCGCATTTCATATCGAATTCCGGCTTGTCCAGCGCGTCCCCATCGTCCTCCTGCTCCGATTCCTCCGCCCGCTGCAGCGCTTCCGCATAGGCCTTGGCCTTGAACAGCTGCTCCCGGATCAGCGCCGCCGTCGCCATGCGCGTCATGGGGGCCTGGCTTTTCCCGTTGTATACGGTTTTCGGGTTTTCCCCCAGCGCCATTTTCATCGCTGCCGGGGCTTTCACGATCATGCCGTCGATCCGGCCGCCCGCCGTCTTGATTGCGGCAATCTGCCCGCCTATCGGGTTGGCGCTGCCGGGGGTGGTGAGCACCGTGGTGATCCCCGCTTCCCTGGCCTCGGCAAAACAGCGGTCGCGGGGGTTCACCGCGTCGATGGCCCGCAGGTGCGGCGTAATCGGATCGGTTTCCTCATTGCCGTCGTCCCCCTCAAAATTCAGGCCGTCCTCCCACAGCCCCAGATGGGTGTGCGCGTCGATAAAGCCCGGGTAAATCCCCGCGCCCTGCAAATCGATCCCCTCTTCCGCGAGGCCCTGCGCCGGCATTTCCCCCACCTCGGTAATCTTCCCGGAAACCTCGTCAAACCGGACAAACCCCCGCGCAATGGCGGGCCTGTCCATACAATAAACGGTTGCGTTATACAGCAGCAACCCGATCCCTCCTTATTTTTCGGTATAAAAAAAGCGGAGGCTGCCCACCCCGCTGCATGGTTATCTCGATTGGCCGTGCCTGGAAAACCCGCCCCGTTTGGATTCCATCCCTTTTTTCAGGGCGGAGATTTTTTCGTCGCTGGTCTGTTTGAATTTCGAAAGCATATCCTCAAAGCTGGCCGATTCATTCTTCCGGTTGCTCTGCCATTCAAAATTGCCGGGCCGCCCGGAAGAAGGCTTTGCCGGTCCCGACGGACGGGCGGGCGGGGCCATTGCCTTTTTCATGGACAGGCTGATTTTGCCGTCCTCGCCGATATGCAATACCTTCACCTTGACGTCCTGGTTTTCCGTCACGAATTCCCGGATATCCTTGACAAATGTGGGCGCGACCTCCGAAATATGTACCAT
>CAJFOO010000054.1 GCA_904397205.1 uncultured Clostridia bacterium | reverse complement strand
TGCGGCTATTATACCACACCTGGCGGTGGGCAGATCGCGCCTGTGGCTGGGAATCCGTTTCGCCTGCCATGCCCGCGTTTCCCATTTCCTGCGGCTATTATACCATACCCTGTTTTCCTCTGCAAGGGAAGAAAAGGAGAATTTCCTGTATCTTTGCGTCCTTGTACTGCATAGGATTTACGACAGAGAGGAGTTGATGCGTATGTCTTCCCTGGAAAAAATATTCTCCCCCTACTGGAAATGGGAGCTGGCCACAGTTGCTTTCGCCCTTTGCGCGGGAAGCCTCCTGCACTTTGTCTACGAATGGTCGGGCGGGCAAACGGCCGTAGGGCTGTTTGCTCCCATCAGCGAAAGCGTCTGGGAACATCTGAAACTGCTGTTTTTCCCGCTGCTTTTCCTGGGGATCGTGGAATTTTTTGCCGTCGGGAGGTATCTGCCCCACTTCCTTCCGGCCAAAACGATCGGAATCGTCCTGGGCATGGCAGCTATCCTGGTATCCTTCTACACCTATACCGGTATCGCCGGCACAAATTTCCTCTGGGCTGATATCCTCACTTTTGTTTTTGGCGTCGCTGTCAGTGCGGGGTTTAGCCTGTATTTCCTCTACTGCCGCCCGCTTCTGGGTGCGGGATGGCAGGCGGCTTCCCTTGCAATCCTGGCGGTATGCACAGCAGCCTTTTTTGTGTTTTCCTTCTATCCTCCTCCCATCGCCCTGTTCCAGGATCCGGTAAGCCAATCCTATATCGGGATGGCACAGGCATAAAAGACTAAAGTTTCTCAATAAGCCGGCAGGGTTATTGACACCAGCGGAAAAGTAGCGGATAATAAAACCGGATTCTGTCCCTGGAAGCAGGGGCTTTGGATGCTGAAATATTATAGTGAAAAGAGGAAACCACCATGGAACACAAACGCTTTGGGATAGAGATCCCCGATACCACCGATAAACTTGTCTATGGCCATGAGGGCTGGCTGGAAGAATATCCCTCGCATTACCACGCTGGCGACCCGATTATGGCAAAGCTGAAATGGGGCCACAACATGGAAATCGACGGCCTGCCCCGCAAAGAGGATATTACCTTCCGGGCATACGCCCCGGATGGCTCTGTGGGGGAAATCCAGGTGGATGAGAGCGGCCACGAATGGCTGGATCTGACAGCAGACACCGATCAGGAAGGATTTTACCTGCTGGTATGCACCTACAACAACTGCTATGCGGAATTTGAAGGCAACAAGTGGAAACGCGGCTCCCGCAAAGAGCACCCGGACGCCAAGGAAGTGCGCAACTATCATCAGAATGCCACCACTTGTATTTCCGTAGGCCATCATCACGAGACCGATTTATCCGGCATACCGGATCTGCGCATCTCTCTGCTCCCTCTCAAAGGTCCAAAATACTATGTCGGGGAGGAAGTCCGCTTCCAGCTCAAAATTGACGGCAAACCGGCGGCAAAACAGGAGGCTTTGCTGGTACATCCCACGGAAAACGGCCTGGAGGAAACCACTGTCACCTGCGATGACAACGGCCAGTTTACCATTTGCCCCAAAGAGGCCGGCCTGTACGATTTGATTGCCCGCTACCGCCATGAGGAGAAAAAAGAAGGCGAATATGAGGGCGAAAGCTTGACGGCTTCCCACTGCTTCAAAGTGGTAGAAAAGGTGGCCCATCACGCAGGGGAACACTATCACGAGCATTAATCTTCCCGGCTGCGGCCGCAGAATACAGCAAAATCCTGCCAGGGATCCCAAAGATCCCGGCAGGATTTTTTATGTGGTTCCGTTATTCCAGATAGATGTACCCCAGCAGGGTAAACCGTCCGCGGGACTGCATTTCGGCAACGGTCAGGGTCTTTGCCCCGTCGTAATGGGCAATGCCTTCTTCAATGGAATACAGGTTCTCAGAAGTCGAATTGTTCCAGTTTGCCTCCGAAAGAATAACCTGATCACCCGAAACCTGCTCTACATACGCCACATGCCCGGCAGAACTGGAATCCCAGACGGCGATGGAATTCGATCGAGGCTCCCAGCCGGTCTCGTACCCGGCCGCCTTAGCGGAATCCAGCCAGGTTTTCGCATTGCCGCGGGTGGTCGGAAGCTGGATGCCCTTCACTTCATACGCCCGTCCCCATGCGTACCAGGTGCATTGGCCGTACAGCCCAATCTGCGCAAAGACGTTTTCCAGTTGGTTATAGCCGGCGGAATAGAGATCCGGGGGGCTGTTTTGTCCAAAATCCCCGCTGCCGGGATTCGTTTCGGGTTCCTCCCACACCAGGTATTCCCCACTCACCCAGCCGCGCAGGACACTGCCGGAAATCCCGGTGCCTTCCACCGGATACCAGCCGGCATCCGCTTCCCCGGTAACGGTAATCTGTTTTCCCGGGGCCAACGAGCCGATCGAAGCGTACGTCGTTCCCGGTCCGGTGCGTACCCGCAGCGCCGTACCGTCGGTATTGGCTACCCACGCCGCCAGGCCGGAAGAAGCATCGCCCCCGCTATCTGCCGGGTTGTCCGATGCGGAAACCAGTTCCCACCGCTGTAAGGGGTTCTGCCCGGTATAGGTATCGAGAAACACGTTGGAGCCGTCGGACATCCCCTCCGCGGTAACCACCAGATCCGGGTATGCCCGCAGGCACAGGAGATAATACCCGTCCCCTGTCTGCGTGAGGGTCCATTCCTGTGCATCGGCATCCGTGCCGGCTGTCCACAGGTTGAGGTTATCTCCTGTGTCAATCCCTGTGGGATCCTCGCCAAGCGCCCGGTTCACATCCAATACCCAGCCTGTCTCCACCATGCTGGAAAAGGTATAGGCCGACGGCTGCCCCTGCAGCCGGAACTGCTGCTGGGCCTCGCTGCTTCCCTGCCCCACTTGGACATTCGCCCCGTTTGCCGGCCGCTGCCCCGCAGCTTCCAGGTATAAATCGGTATCTTTTAACCGCAGGCGGTACACGCCCGACGTCACAGAGGACTGCGACTGGTTCACAGAAATCTGCGCCGAAGCGGTTTCCCCTTCCTGCGAAGTAGCAGTGATTTCGGCCGTACCCATGGCCAAACCGGTAACCATGCCCGTATCATCGACAAACGCGACGGAGGGATCGCTCGACTCCCACGATACGGCTTCCCCGGCAAACGCCTTGAGGGTCTGGGAACCGCCTATGGACAAATCCACTGCGCGCTGGTTCAGGCGGAAATCCCCCACAGAACCGTAATACCTCTCCATCTCCTCTTCGCTGTAATCAATGATCGAAACCGATCGGCAGGATTCCCCATACTGGTCCACCCCGCTTTGCACGTCCACCCGGATGGAAGCCCGGGTCCCTTTGGCCACTGCTTCAATATAAGTTGTCCCTTCCTGCAGCCCGGTAATCCGGTATTTTTCGGTACCGGGCACCTGCTCCACCTTGGCAATGTGATCCCGCGAGGAGGTGACGGTAATATCCTCCTGGGAAACCCCCTGCCCTTCTACATGGATGCGGATGTCATAAATATCCCCGGGGGACAGAAAGTAATTACAGGTATCGGTGCGCAGCGTGCGCGAAGTATAAGCGGGGCTCCCTTCCTGCCGGAACGAGACCGCCAGCGTATGCCGGGAAGAAACGTTCTCAAACGTATAGGAATCCAGCGCCCCCTGGCTCACGCCATCGACCAGCACCTCATTGATTTCATACCCCGCGTCCGGCGTAATCTGATACGTCAGGCTTCCGTTTTGCGCCACATTCGTTGTTCCCGCATGGGTAATGGAGCCGTGCGCACCCGCACCAGCGGTAATTTTATATTCTTCTGCGGCAAAAACCGACGGGGCTATCGCCAAAGACATGGTCCCGGCCATGCACGCTCCTGCCAAAATGGCCGCCACGGTTTTCTGAAACTTACGCAACAAGGGGAATCCTCCTTTTATGTGTCAGCCTGGTTTTTGTTCTAAAAAATCAAATCCATGTCTTATTCTATCATAAATTGGGAATATTTTGTTAGCAAATTGAAAATTTTTCTGGGCATCCCCTTTCTCCTGTGGTATAATAGCCGCAGAAAACGAGAATCGCGGGTATCGCAGGGAAAGCCGGATGCCGTGCGCGAATTTGCCGTGAACTGCCCACCGCAAAGCGTGGCATCACAGCCGTATCACCCGAGCAAAAATATGGTAAACCAATCCGGAGGAAATCTGATGCTTAATCCACACCCCCAACCAGTACGCGGGCGGTTTGCCCCCAGCCCCAGCGGACGGATGCACCTGGGGAACCTGTTCTGCGCCCTGCTCGCCTGGCTTTCGATCCGCGCGGCAAACGGGCAGATGATCCTGCGCATGGAGGATCTGGATCCCGACCGCAGCCGCCTGGAATACGCCAAACAGATCGAAGCGGATCTGCTTTGGCTGGGGCTCCCCTGGGACGAAGGAGGCCTGCAGGACAATGGGCCATATGCCCCCTACTGCCAAAGCCGGCGGCAGGCACAGTATGAGGGCTTTTTCCGGCGATTGGAAAAACAGGGGCTGACATATCCCTGCTACTGCACACGCGAAGAACTGCGCGCAGCCTGTGCCCCGCATCGTTCGGAGTACGGTCCGATCTATTCCGGACGGTGCCGCCGTCTCTCCGCCGGGGAACGCCAAACCCTCGCCCAGCGCCGGAACCCGGCAATCCGCCTATGCGTACCCGACGAAACCATCTCCTTTTGTGACGGCCTGCTCGGCCCGCAGCAGGAAAACCTCGCCAGGGACTGCGGCGATTTTATCCTCCGGCGTTCCGACGGGGTTTTTGCCTACCAACTCGCGGTCGTTGCCGACGATGCCGGGATGGAGATCCGCGAGGTAGTGCGGGGGCAGGATCTGCTTCCCTCCACTGCCAGGCAAATCTATTTATACCGTCTGCTGGGGAAAACCCCGCCGCAGTTTTTCCATATCCCCCTGCTTCTCTCCCCCGACGGGCGGCGGCTTTCCAAACGGGACAAGGATCTGGATTTGGGCCGGCTGCGCGGGCGTTTCCCCCATCCGGAAACCCTCGTGGGGCATCTGGCGCATCTGGCCGGGCTGCTGCCCAAACCGGAACCCCTGTCGCCACAGGAGCTTATCCCCTATTTTTCCTGGGAAAAAGTCCCCCGGCACGATCTGACGGTGCCAAAAGCCTTCTTCTGACCCCGCGCAATACGGCAAAAGCCGCCCCTGCCTGTTTGCAGGAACGGCTTTTTGTATTTTTATTCCCCTGCGGGGAGGGCTTCCACTTTTTCCTTCGGCGGCTGGACCGTCACGTTCAGCCCGCCGTCCTTCAGATCCACCACCAGGACGGATTCCGGCTCGATGTCTTCCGCCAGCATCACCCGGGCAATCGCCGTCTCTACATGACGCTGCACATAGCGGCGCAGGGGACGCGCCCCATACACGGGATCGTAGCCGTGGTCAATAATATACGTCTTGGCCTCCGGCGTGACCGTGCAGGAAATCAGCTGTTCCCGCAGGCGGCTGTTGAGTTTGTCCAGAAGCAGGTCGATAATCGCGGTGATATTTTCCTTGGTTAGCGGCTTATAGAACACAATCTCGTCCAGACGGTT
>CAJFOO010000053.1 GCA_904397205.1 uncultured Clostridia bacterium | reverse complement strand
TCCATCAGGGGCACATGCTTATGGGCAGCCGCGTGGAACACTACATCGGGACGGCACACCCGGAAAATACACTCCAGGCGTTCTTCATCCCGCACGGAACCGATCAGCACTTCCAAATGCAGCGCCGGAAATTTGGAGCGCAGTTCATTTTGCAGATCATACGCATTATTTTCATAAATATCAAAAATAATCAGTTTTTTGGGGTTATACTTGGCAATCTGCCGGCACAGCTCGGAGCCGATGGAACCGCCGCCGCCTGTGACCAACACCACCTTGTTTTCCAGATAGCCGCTGATTTCCGCCACATTCAGGTTGATCTCATCCCGGCCCAGCAGATCCAAAATATCCACTTTGCGCACCGAAGCCGGATCGGCTTTGTTTTCCAGCACCTCGTGCATGGCGGGCACGATGCGCAAATCACAGCCCGTCTGCGCGCAGATTTCCAAAATCTCGTGCCGCTCCTGCTGGTTGCTCGAAGGCAGCGCCACTACAATCTGATCGATCTGGTACCGTGCCACTGCGCGGCGGATCATCTCCCGGCCGCCGATTACCTTTACCCCATGGATCCGGGTGCCCTTTTTGGCCCGGTTATCATCCACAGCCACGACCGGCAGCCCCTGGATCACCGGGTTTTCCTTCATCTCCTTGATGATCATGGAGCCAATGTCGCTGGTACCGATGATCATTACCCGGTGGAACTCCTGTTTATCCTTGCTTCCTATCCGGGTTTTCCGGCGCATGTTGCGCACAAACCGCAGGCTGAAGCGGGACATCCCCACAAACAGCATGGTCAAAACCCAGCCGATCACATACACCGTGATGGGGAAACGGATAATATAGTGGCTTAAGGGGATGGCCACCACCGTGGTGAGCAACGACCCGATCAGGCAGGCTATCGTGGTTCCCATCACGATCTGTATCAGCCCGTCCATGCCCGCAAAGTACCACAGCGTGCTGTAAAACTTAAAAAACAGGAAGGTCAGGATGCAAACACCCGCCAGGATGGGGCACAAAATCCAGTACGACGGGATATCGTACGCGGGGATCTGCGCCTCATACCGCAGTACAAACGCCAGCCAATACGCCAGGTATACGCTCCCAATATCTGCAATAAGCTGAAAAATAATATACATCCAGCTAAATTTTCTACTTCTCATCCAGTATTACTCCCACACACTTAACTTCCAGGGGAAACCCCCTGACCGAAACGTTCCCAGGGATGCCCCGGGACGGGATCGATTGAATCAAAAGGGAATTCAACTTATCAAGTATACCACAAAAACCCTGCAAAATAAACAGCCATTTTTTTAAATTCGGCAAATCCCCCTTTTTTGGAGGTTTTTTGTAAATCCAGAAACAGTAACCGCAAAAATACAGGCAAAGTACCGGGACTCTCTCTTTATTCTCTGCCAAAAGCCCGGATTTATCCAAAAGAAAAGCCGTCCGGCAGCCTCTTTGCAGGGCTGATCCAGACGGCTGACGCCGGGTGATATAAGGGGACTCAGTGGGAATGTCCACAGCAGCCCGGGTCCTTTCCCCCGTCGGCTTTGTCGCCGTGGTGATCGTGCCCGCACCCGCAAGCACACTCGTCCACCACATCGTGGATGTCAAATTCCAGGCATTCCCCGCAGTTGGGGCAGTCGATCTCGCCCGCTTCCAACACGTCTTCCGAAAGGCAGATCGTCTCCTGGCAGGAAGGGCAGGTCACCTCATAATAGCACTCTTCCTCATCCTCCTCGTCCCTGTCGCCGTAATAGTCGTCTTCCAAGCAGCACAAATCCTCGTCCACTGCGTCGAGCTGGTTTGCCATGTCTTCGCAGGTATTTTCCACTTCCGACAAGGATAACGCCATATCTTCCAGCAAATCCATGATGGCCGTGAGAACCTTGACCTCTTTTTTATCGGTTTCCAGCTCCAGGCCTTCCATCAGGCCGCGGATGTAGGACACTCTTTCCAAATTTGTCATGATGCGATACCTCCCTGAATGTTAAAAATCCCCAGATGCGTGTAGTGTTGGTTACGCGCGCTCCATATATTCACCGGTGCGGGTATCAATGCGGATCTTGTCCCCTTCATTGATGAACAGCGGCACCTTTACCTCCGCCCCGGTTTCCACTTCGGCGGGCTTTGTCACGTTGGTGGCGGTGTCGCCCTTCACGCCGGGCTCGGTGTGGGTGACCTCCAGCTCAACAAAGTTGGGCGGCTCTACGCCGAATACATTGCCTTTGTAGGAAAGCACCTTGCAGGTCATGTTTTCCTTGACAAATTTAAAGTTGTCGCCGAGCACGTTCTTGTTGATCGGGATCTGCTCATAGGTTTCATTGTCCATGAAGTAGTACAGATCCCCGTCGGAATACAGGTATTCCATATCCTTGCGCTCCACAAACGCAGTGGGGAACTTTTCGGTGGGGTTGAACGTCTTTTCCGTTACGGCGCCGGTGATCACATTGCGGATCTTGGTGCGCACAAACGCCGCCCCTTTGCCCGGCTTTACATGCTGGAACTCCACAATGGCCACGACGTTCCCATCCATTTCAAACGTTACGCCATTTCTAAAATCGCCTGCAGATATCATAAACATATCCTCCCATTTCACTGAAATCCTGTCCCGCGGACGGTTACTTTTTCTAGTTTATAATATTTCCCCAATTTTTTCAAGCATAATCTCCTATTTCCTGAAAAAACACGGGGTTTTTACACAATCAGCAATTCTTTTGGGGAATGGGTAAGATTTTCACACCCATTCTCCGTGACCAGGATCATATCCTCAATCCGAACCCCAAAGCGCCCTTCCAGATAGATCCCCGGTTCCACAGTGATCACCATGCCGGGCTGGGCGATATCCTCGCACGCCGGGGAAAAACGGGGGTTCTCGTGAATCTCCAGCCCTACGCTGTGGCCCAGGCCATGGCCGAACGCCTTGGGGTACTTCTCCTCAATGATCGACCGGGCCGCGCGGTCCACAATGTGGCAGTGCACCCCGGCCCGCACCGTGTCTATCGCTGCGAGCTGGGCCCGCAGCACCGTGTCGTATACCTGGCGCTGTTCCTCGCTCACTTCGCCCAGCGCCACCGTGCGGGTCATATCGGAATGGTAGCCGTCGCACACCGCCCCGGTATCCATCGTGATAAAATCCCCCCGGCGCAGCGGCTTATCCGTGGGCACCCCATGGCATTGCGACCCGTTTTCCCCCGATACCACAATCAAATCAAACGCAATGCGTTCCGCCCCCTGCTTGCGCATGAAAAACTCGATTTCCAAGGCAATTTCCCGCTCGGTCACGCCCTCGCGCAAAAATGGGAGGATATGGGAAAACGCTTCGTCCGTAATGGCCTGGGCAGCCCGGATTTTGTCGATTTCCTCCGGGGTTTTGATCGCCCGGATGCCTTCCATCGTTTTGTCCAGGGTATTGTCAAAAATGGGGGCGATCCCTTCTTCCCGGCAAAGCCCGCCCAGGGTTTCCGCCTCGACCAGCGGGATCGTCTCCCGTTCAAACAAGACGGTTTTCAAGCCATGGCGGCGGAGAATTTCTTTCACACTCTGTTCCCTTCTTTGGAAAACCACCACCTGGCAGTCCCGCACCTTTTTGCGGGCCGCTTCCCCATACCGGAAATCCGTCAAAAAATACGCCTGCTCACGGGTTAAGATCACCAGACGGGACGAGGACGGAAAACCGGAGAGATACCGGCAGTTGGCGGCGGAAGTGAGAATGGCGCCATCCACCGGCTTTCCTTCCACTTGTTCCGGCACGGCCTCCCAAAAACGTTCTACAGCACTTTTCATCCTGATACCTGCCTTTCTGCAAATTTTGTTTCTAAACCATATCGTATCTATTTGGATATACCAGACGACCCGGAACGGGACGGGACGCAGGGACGTTTTTTCCCAATCCGGCGGCGCAGCGGCTTTTCCAGCCGGCGGCGGATACGGAACGAAAGGGAGTCCTCCTCCTGTTCCGGCTCCAGCAAAATGGACTTCATCCCGGCGGCATTCGCCCCCAGGATATCCGTAAAAATCTGATCCCCTACCACAACGGCTTCCTTCCGGCGCACACCCAGCTTCCGCAAGGCCCGGCGGTATCCGGAGGGCAGCGGCTTATATGCCCGGCAAAGGAACGGAAGGGCGTATTTTTCGGCAAACGGGGCCACCCGGTCGGGATAATTATTGGATACAATCAAAATGCGGAACCCGGCCTTGCGCATTTCGTGCGACCACTCGATACTGCCGGGGAACGGCTCGTGCGAGCCATGGGTTGCCAGGGTATTGTCGACGTCCAGCAGGATTGCCCGGACTTTCATGGCATGCAGCAGGCCGGGGGTAATATCCGTGACCCTGGGCACAGAGACGGTAGGATGCAAGAGTGACATATTGCAAAAGCCCCTTTCCTACTAAAAATATGGGAAGCAAAAAAGACGGGCGCACCGGCCCGCCTTCTTGTGTTCTGTTTGCCAACGGATTATTTAAACTTCCGTTTACGAGCTGCCTCAGATTTCTTCTTGCGTCGAACAGAAGGCTTCTCATACGCTTCTCTTTTCCGAACCTCGGCGATAACGCCAGCCCTTGCGCATTGCTTCTTGAATCTTCTCAAGGCGCTTTCCAAGGACTCGTTATCTTTGATTCTGATTTCTGCCATTTATAGTATCCCTCCCATCCGCCGCACGGCAGGGCTCTTTATAGATATAATAACAAACAATATTATACCGACTCTCTATCCATCTGTCAATAGGGAATGGAAAACTTTTTGAAATTTGACGAATTTTTATTTTTTTGAAAAAATAAAGAAAACAGCTTGACTTCTCCCTCAAAAAGTGCTACGATAATACAGCACAAAGCAAATCTTCCATAAATAGGGGTATAGCTCAGTTGGTAGAGCAGTGGTCTCCAAAACCACGTGCCGAGGGTTCAAGTCCTTCTGCCCCTGCCAAAAATGACAAGCATCGCATCCGGCGGTGCTTGTCTTTTTTTATTTTATAACCCGTCCGTGCCAAAAAAGAAAACCGTACAGGAAAACCTCGATGGCATCGGGGTTTCCCTTTTTTTCCGGAGCAAAAATGGGAACGGGAAAGAAAATGTTGGAAAAGGGTATTGACATTGTGTCAGAACAGTGCTATAGTATGTATGCTGACATAACGTCAGAATACAGGGTTCCCGCAGCGATGCGGATACGGGCAGCGATCCGTATGCCGACAGACGGGATGGGAAAGGAGAATTCCCCATGAACAAGAAAATACTGATTGCCTATTTTTCCGCCAGCGGCGTGACCGCACGCGCAGCAAAACAGATGGCCGCCGCCACAGGGGCCGATCTGTATGAGATCCGTCCAAAATCCCCCTACACTTCGGCAGATCTGGACTGGTGGGATAAAAGCAGCCGCAGTTCGTTAGAGATGGAGGATCCAGCCTGCCGCCCTGCCATTGCGGCTCCGGTACAGAATATGGATCTGTACGATACCATATTGATCGGTTTCCCTATCTGGTGGTATGTGGAACCCCGGATTGTGGATACCTTCCTGGAAAGCTATGATTTTTCCGGCAAGACGCTGATCCCCTTCGCTACCTCCGGCGGCAGCGGTATCGGCAAAGCGGAGAAAAGCGTGCAGGCCCACTGCCCCAAAGCAAACTGGAAAAAAGGACAGCTTGTCAGCGGCCAGGGCGCCGCGGACTGGGCAAAACGCGTATGCAGCTGCTAAACCTTATATATTAAAGAGAGGGCGGTTGCTTTCCCGCCCTGTTCCTAAAGGAAGGATCTGTGCGTTTCGATTCCCTGATTGTTATTTTATTTGACGAAGTGTCAGAAAGTATCCTATAATACTTTCATAAGCGGCTGGCTTCCCACTGGTCTGGGAGAGGACGGCCAACCGGGAAGGATGGATACCATTATGCCAAAAGGTTCGGAAGAATTAACCAATGCAAGAAAAGAAGAAATTATCAATGCCTGCGCTTCTTTGTATGAAACGATGGGGTTTAAAGAGATTACCATCCGGGATATTGGAGCCAAGACCTCCTTTACGCGCACGTCAATTTATAATTATTTCCAAACGAAAGAGGAAATTTTCCTGGCCCTGCTCCATCGCGAGCACGAAGCCTGGATCACCGATCTAGAGGAAATTGCCCGGCTGAACCCGTCGCTTTCCGCAGAAGATTTTGCGGACAAACTGGCCCATACGCTGGAAAAACGGGGATGTATGCTCAAGCTGATGAGCATGAATCTCTATGATATGGAAGGCAACAGCCGCATCGAAAACCTGGTGGCGTTCAAGAAGGCATATGCAAACGCCCTGCGCGCCATCAGCGACTGCCTGGAAAAGTTCTTTCCCTCCATGAAGGAACGCGACATCCAGGAATTCCTCTACGCTTTTTTCCCCTTCCTGTTCGGCGTCTACCCATACACCTCGCATACCGACAAGCAGAAGCAAGCCATGGAAATCGCCCATATAAACTATGTTTGCTATTCCGTCCACGATATTATCAAATCCTTTGTTACCCGGCTGCTCCAAGCTTTTTTACCGTAACGCAGCGCCGCAACAACAAAGATGAATCCAAATAAAAAAACCTTGTTTTCCGCAAGGCCAAATTGCAGGCATGGATAGCGAATGATTATTATGACAGCCCGCTCGGCCGGACGGGCATCCCTACTGCGCAATAGGTATGCATAACATATGAAATTATCCTATCAGGAGGAATCAAAATGAAAAACAACAAACTCGGCTTTGGTATGATGCGCCTGCCAGTCCTGGACGGCGATCCGGGGAAAGTCGACCTGGAAAAAACCAATAAAATGGTGGACGCCTTTTTGGAAAAAGGCCATACCTATTTCGATACCAGCTTTGTCTATCACAATGGCAAAAGCGAGGAGGTCACCCGCCGCACGGTAGTTGAACGGCATCCCCGCAGCAGCTTCACCCTCGCTACCAAGCTTCCTACCTGGGACATTTCCTGCGAGGCAGATGTGCGCAGGATTTTTGAACAGCAGCGGAAAACCTGCGGGGTGGAATATTTTGACTACTATCTGGCCCACAACCTGAACAGCCTCTTTTATAATACAATCATCACCCCCAACCGGGTATTTGAAATTTTGGAAGAGTTCAAAAAGGAAGGAAAAATCAAAAACCTGGGATTTTCCTTCCATGACTGCCCCGCATTGCTCGACCGCATCTTAACGGAGCATCCTGCCGTCGATTTTGTACAGATTGCCTTCAACTATTACGATTGGTCGAGCAGCTGGATACAGTCCCAACGCTGCTATGATACCATCCGCCGCCACGGGAAAAAAACAGTCATTATGGAGCCGGTCAAGGGCGGTATGCTTTCCCACCCGCCAAAGGCGCTGCGGGAACAGATGCAGGACAGGCGGCCGGAACTCAGCCCCGCCGCCTGGGCCCTCCTTTTTGCCGCCGCACAGGAGGATGTCATTGCGGTGCTGTCGGGAATGTCGACCCTGGAACAGGTACGGGAAAACACCCTGCTGATGGAAAACCCCTCTGCTTTGACCAAAGAAGAACAGCAGATGCTGATCGACAGCGCACCCCTGTACCGTGAAATGGGACCGTTCCATCGAAAAAGTTTTGAAGCCTATCGGGGAATCGCCAAAAACGGCATGCCGGTAGAGGAGGTCCTGGAAAATTATAATTCCTGGCTTCTGCAAAAGAGTTATGGCGTTACGGTCTGTGCCGAACAGTGCTATTATATCGGCCTGCGGGATCGGAACCATATCACAGGCAGTTGGATCGAAGCGCCGATTATCGATCGCGATGGAAAGGATATTACCGAAACCGTCCGGGAGGCGGAAAATTACTTTCTCAGCTTCTGAGCCAGCAACAGAAATTCACAACCAAAGGGGAAAATAACGATGGGGCAGAAATATATGAAAGCCGCCGTATTGACCGGCCCAAAACAAATCCAAATCAAAGAAGTCCCGGTTCCGGCTGTGGGACCGGGGGAAATCGAAATCCAAGTATCTGCCTGCGGCGTGTGCGGCAGCGACGTCCATATGTGGAAATCCGGCAAAGGCTGGGCTGAATTTGACGGTGACTTTTGGATGGGCCATGAATTCTGCGGTGTAGTGACCAATCCGGGAAACAGTAATTTTAAAAAAGGAGACCGGGTGGTGTTCTGGGCAAACCTGTACTGCGGCAAGTGCGACATGTGCCAGGCCGGACAAGAACAGCTTTGCCGGGAGGTCAACGGTACCAACTATATTGGTTTTGTATGCAACGGCGCTTATGCCGAGTACTATGTGGGCCGGGCGTCCAACGCCTACCTGCTGCCCGACACGGTTTCCGACACAGCCGCCAGCCTGATGGATCCGCTGATGGTGGCGTATCACGCCATCCGCCGCTCAGGGATGAAACTTCACGACAAGGTGCTGGTGGCAGGCAGCGGCATCATCGGCCAGATGCTGGGGGAGCTGGCCAAGAAAGCCGGAGCCTCTTATGTGGCCATGTATAAGATAAGTGACGTCAAGACCCAGCGTGCCAGGGAGATAGGGATCTTCGACGAGTATTTCGACGGCAACGATCCCCAGCGGGAAAAGGGATTAAAGGAGGCCTCCGGCGGCGGATTTGACATCGTTTTTGAAGCAGTTGGCGATGCGTCTGCCCTGGCTGCCTGTATAGACGGTGTGCGTCCCGGCGGAAAGATCGTCATGATAGGCAACTCCGTGGAACCGGAGATATCCTTCGCCATGAACCGGGCGGTTTTGCAGGAAATAACGCTCCTTGGCAGCGTCTCCTGCACGCGGAAGGAATTTGAGGAAACCATCGATCTGATTGCCGGCGGGCTGATCGACCCGGAGAAATATGTCACGGAGGTGCTGCCCCTCGAGGGACTCCAGCACGCCTTGGAACGGCAGATTGCACCGGAGGATCCGATGGTGAAATTTGTCGTGAAACCGAACGGAGGATAAAACCGGTTCAGGCGGACCGGAGCAACCAAACCACTGCATGGAGCCATGGAGGGATACATGACTTTACAAAAATTTTTTAGCGATCATCCGTCGGCTGCCGTTGCCTTTTCCGGCGGAGTGGACTCGGCGTACCTCCTGTATGCTGCAAAGAAATACGCAAAAAAAGTACGCGCCTATTATGTAAACTCGGAATTTCAGCCATCTTTTGAATTGGAAGACGCAAAACGG
>CAJFOO010000052.1 GCA_904397205.1 uncultured Clostridia bacterium | reverse complement strand
GGCAGATCGCGCACCCAGATATGGAATAGCCCGTTTGGGCATACTCCCCGCGGTTGACATTTTCTGCGGATATTATACCATAAATCCGCTTGCAGGGAAAGCATCTCCCTTTTGTTACCCAAGCAGGAATTCTTTCGTAAGCGAAAGCAGTTCCCGGCCATAGCAGGCAGAGAAGGAATACCAGGGGGTTTTTGCCGGCAGTGCATAGGGTTCCATCCCCCACTTACGGGCAATCCGTGCCGCACGGAACTGATGATACGCGTCGGTAGCTAAGGCAACTTGCGTACTCCATCCGTTTTCCCGGATCCGCTGCAAAGAATATTGCAGGTTTTCCCGGGTATTGGTGGAGTGCGTCTCCAAAGCGATCCGCTGCGGGGCAATCCCAGCCCGCTGCAGGCAAACAGAAATCACCTCGGCCTCGGGTTGGTTTTCACCATGCCCCTGCCCGCCGGATGCGACACAGCAGGCTTCAGGATGCTCCCGCAGGTACGCTGCCGCCGCCTGAATCCGGCGGGCCAGGCTTCTGCTGGGCCGGCCGTTTTTGATCTGGCACCCCAATACAATCACGGTAGCCTGTTCCGGCGGGGAAGACGCCGCTCCCATCCGCATACAGACTGTGAAAAAGACAATCCACGCCGCAGCCGCCGTCCCTGCCGTGCCTGCCAGGATATGGAGCGTCCGCACTGCCTGAGAGCGCCCCATCCGCTTGAGTTTGGAAACCAGCAGGACATACCCCGCAAGCAGGAAGGAAAAAGCCATCCCAGCCAGATTGCCGATATGGAGTACCTTTCTAAAAACCGGGATCAAAAACCATACAAAAAGCCCTCCCGACAAGCATAGCAGGAGGATTTTTACGATCCTCCAGCCACCCCCTTCTTTCTTTTGCACAGCATCCGCCCTCTCTGTCCGCTAAATAAAATATATTCTTCTTCCATATCTATATTGTTTTTATCTATTGTTGATTATAACAAATGAAACCGGTAGAGTAAAGCCATATTTTTCATTTATCCCCTTTTTCTTTAACCCAGCATCCTATCCTGTCCTTGTAAATCCGACGGGATCCGATCCGTGTTTTTCCACAATTTTTGTCTTTATCTTGGACAAATCCTGTTGACATCATTTTGCTCAGGGGATATAATGGAAATATGATCCGTATAGGAGTTGACGCCAACAGGGATCCCTCTGCGTCCATACGCCTATCAAAATCAGACAAAACTGAATGTTGGAGGTTGTTAACAAAATGAAACGCGTATATAACTTTTCCGCAGGCCCATCCATCCTGCCGGAGCCCGTACTGCAAAAAGCGGCGGCCCAAATGCTCGACTATGAGGGCAGCGGCCAATCGGTAATGGAAATGTCCCACCGTTCGAAGGAATTTGAATCCATCATCCAGTCGGCGGAAAGCCTTCTGCGGGAAGTAATGAATATCCCCGATAACTACAAAGTCCTGTTCCTGCAGGGCGGCGCGTCCTCCCAGTTCTCCATGGTTCCCATGAACCTCATGACCAAAAACGGCAAAGCCGACTTTGTCCTCACCGGACAATGGGCAACCAAGGCGCACAAAGAAGCCGCCCGCTACGGCGAGGCCAATGTGGTCGCTTCCTCCAAAGACAAAACCTTCTCCTATATCCCGGAACTGGATCCCTCGACCTTTACCAAAGACGCAGATTACTTCCATATCTGCCTGAACAACACCATCTACGGCACAAAGTACACCAAACTCCCCGATACCGGAAACGTGCCGCTGGTAGCCGACGTGTCTTCCTGCATCCTGAGCGAGCCGATTGATGTGAGCAAATTCGGCCTGCTGTACGCCGGCGCCCAGAAAAACATGGGTCCCGCCGGCCTGACGGTCGTCATTATCCGGGAAGATCTGGTTGGAGAACCCATGGAAAAAACCCCTACCATGTTCGACTACCGCACCCATGTGGAAAACAACTCCCTCTACAACACCCCTCCCTGCTATGCCATCTACATTTGCAAGCTGGTACTCGAATGGGTGAAAAACGACATGGGCGGCCTGGAAAACATGAAGAAGCACAACGAGAAAAAAGCAGGCATCCTGTATGATTTCCTGGATCAATCCAAGCTGTTCCAAGGCACTGTGGTACCGAAGGATCGTTCCCTGATGAACGTCCCGTTCATTACCGGCAATGAAGAGCTTGACGCCAAATTTGTCAAAGAAGCTGTCGCAAAGGACTTCGTGAACCTGAAGGGCCACCGTTCCGTGGGAGGTATGCGTGCTTCCATCTATAACGCTATGCCTATCGAAGGCGTAGAAAAACTGGTGGACTTTATGTCTGCCTTTGAAAAGAACAACTAAGAAGGAGGCTTTTCTGCTCATGTATCAAGTCAAATGCCTGAATAAAATTTCCAAGGTCGGTACCAGCCGGTTTTCCGATCAATATACCTGCGGCGACGCCGTAGAAAATCCACACGCTATCTTAGTGCGTTCCGCCGCCATGCACGACATGGAGCTTCCTTCCAACCTGCTGGCCATCGCCCGTGCCGGTGCAGGTACCAACAATATCCCGGTAGACAAGTGCAGCGAGCAGGGGATTGTCGTATTCAATACGCCGGGTGCTAACGCTAACGCCGTAAAAGAGCTGGTACTGGCCGCTCTGTTCCTCTCCTCCCGTAAAATCGATGCGGGCATCGCTTGGGCACAGGGTCTCAAGGGCCAGGGGGCGGAAGTTGGCAAGCTGGTCGAAAAAGGCAAGTCTGCCTTTGCCGGGCCGGAAATCCAAGGGAAAACCCTCGGCGTGATTGGCCTTGGCGCGATTGGCATCCGGGTAGCGAACGCTGCCGCCCATCTGGGCATGAAGGTATACGGCTACGATCCGTTCCTTTCGGTAGAAGCTGCCTGGGGGCTGGAACGTTCCATCCACCACGCATTGTCTCTGGACGATATTTACGCTAACTGCGACTACATTTCCCTGCATGTGCCGCTGACCCCGGACACCAAGGGCATGATTAACAAGGAAACCCTGGCCCGTATGAAAGATCCGGTACGCATCCTGAACTTTGCCCGCGGGGATCTGGTAAACAACGAAGACCTGCTGGCCTGCCTGGGAGAAAACGGCAAGGTGGCCTGCTATGTGACGGACTTCCCTTCGGACGACTTGCTCGGGGTAGAAGGGGTTCTGCCGATCCCACACCTGGGCGCTTCCACTCCGGAATCGGAAGACAACTGCGCCTGCATGGCGGTAGACGAAATTATGGACTACCTGGAGAACGGAAACATTACCAACTCGGTAAACCTTCCCAATGTGTCCATGCCGCGGGACGGCTCCGAACGGATCTGCATCATCCACCGCAATATCCCCAACACCCTGGGACAGTTCACCGGTGCTTTGGGCAAGGTAGGCATCAACATTGAAAACATGCAGAGCAAATCCAAAAAAGACTACGCTTATACTATTTTGGATGTTGTCGGCAGCACCGAAGCCGCCGTTTCTGCTGTACAGGAAATTGAAAGCGTTATTTCCATCCGGGTAATCTAAACCATCTCTTCCCGGCAAACATAAAAAACCCCCGCGGAGTTTTTCCGTGGGGGTTTGTTCTTTCTTTATTGATAATTCCAATCCCGGTCAGTCCAATGGTCATATTTTGTACTCGTAGCTGCTGGGGCTTCCTCTGTGGAACCGTCGTCGTTTTTGACAACCCAGCCGCTGTGGGCGCGATCCTCTTCCTGGATAGCTGCGTCACTGAGCAGGAAGCACTCGTACGAGACATACTCCCCTAAATCCGGCACGGGATCATCCCACGTTACATCTACATGGTACCATTCGCCATCGATCTGCACCATATTCCACGCATGGCGCATCGACTCGCTGGCAAGGAATTTGCAAGGGATTCCGAGTTCTTCCATCAGGATCTGGAACGCTTCCGAATACCCCTGGCACACGGCGCTTCTCTGCACCAGTGCGCCATAGGGGGTATACGCAATTTTCGGCACGCTCTGGTTAAGATAATTGTGGTAATCGTAGATCGTGTTTTTCACCAGATAATCATGCACCAGCTTGACCTTCTGGACATCTGTGGCATCCTCGGGGATGGTTTCCAGCACCTGCTCCACAACCTGTTCCATTTGCTGCTGCTGTGCGGGGCTATTGCCCACATCCTGCAGCACCGAGAGGTTTAAAATCCCGGCAAAGGCACGGTTGGAATCGTTGCCCCGGGCAAAGGTATCCATGCCGGTAAAGGGCATGACAACCACCAACAGGGCGAGCTGGAGGAAGGCGAGTTCCAGTCCGAGTTTTGCTTTCTGCCAAGGGGTACGCGGCTTTTTGAACCAAGCAACAATCCGGTTTTTCCTCATAACTCTCCCTCCTAGTTTTCATTATTACTTCATCTATATCATACACCCTCCCCTAGGTAAATGTGTGACAAAATTGTAAATCTTTCTAAAAACGTTTAACATGACATCGTGTCTCTTCTGTAAAATAAACAAACGCCCCTGCAAAAAGCACAGGGGCGTTTTTCTGCCGGAAAAACCGGCGTTTAGATCAATTCGATAATGGCCATTTCCGCCGCGTCGCCGCGTCTTGGGCCAAGGCGGGTAATGCGGGTATATCCCCCGTTGCGGTCGGCATACTTGGGAGAAATCTCGCTGAACAGCTTATACGCTACGTCTTCCTTGGTGATGAAGGAAAACACCAGGCGCTTGTTATGCAGGCTGTCTTCCTTTGCAATGGTGATCATTTTTTCCGCCAGGGAACGCACCTCTTTGGCGCGGGTCACTGTGGTTTCGATTTTGCCGTTCTCGAAAAGGAACGTCACCAGCCCGCGCAGCATGGCGGTGCGGTGGCTGGTTGCTCTGCCGAGCTTTCTGGTTCCGGGCATCGAATTCACTCCTTTACCTTGGATTCAAACAAAGGATTTATTCATCATCCTTGTGAAGATTGAAGCCGAGAGAAGCCATTTTCCAAATAACTTCTTCCAGCGATTTACGTCCGAGGTTTCGTACCTTCATCATTTCCTCTTCGGATTTATTGATGAGGTCTTCCACCGTGTTGATTCCTGCACGCTTCAGGCAGTTGAACGAACGCACCGACAAATCCAGTTCTTCGATGGTCATCTCGAGAACCTTTTCCTTGCCTTTGTCGTCCTTTTCCACCATAATCTCCGTGCTGCTGCCCTTATCGGACAGATCCACAAAGAGGTTGAGGTGCTCCGTGAGGATTTTTGCTGCGAGGGAAACCGCTTCCTGGGCGTTGATAATCCCATTGGTCCACACATCCAGGATGAGCTTGTCATAATCAATGCTCTGGCCCACACGGGTAGGCTCCACATTGTAGTTGACTTTCAGCACCGGGGTATAAATCGAATCCACCGGCAGCTCCCCAATCACACTCTGGGCGTTGGCCTGGAGGTTGATTTTGTTGCGCTCTGCGGGCACATAGCCGCGGCCGCGGTCGAGGGTGATCTCCATGGAGAGCTTTGCCCCTTCGCTGAGGGTTGCAATGTGCATATCGGGGTTGAGGATCTCTACTTCACTGTCGCACTTGATAGAGCCGGCAGTTACCGTGCAGGGGCCCTCGGCAGAAATCTCTACTGTCTTTGGCCCATCACACAGAAGATTGGCAATCAGCCCCTTGATATTGAGGACAATTTCGGTTACATCCTCTTTCACGCCGGGCACTGTGGAAAACTCATGCACTACCCCGTCAATCTTGATGGACGTAGCGGCCACGCCGGGCAGGGAAGAAAGCAGCACCCGGCGCAGGCTGTTGCCCAGGGTGATGCCGAACCCACGCTCTAAAGGCTCCACCACAAATCTGCCATAGGTCCCATTGTCAGATAGTTCTTCTGTTTCAATTTTTGGCTTCTCAATCTCGATCATTTGCGAACCTCCTTCACACACAGGCAATCCAAAACTGCCATCATGTACCTTATGCCTACTACGATACGGCCCGGCGGCAACCCCTGTTGTCCCCGGCCGGTGAAGATGGCATTACTTGGAGTACAATTCGACAATGAGCGTCTCATTGATATCGAAGTCAATGTCGTCGCGGCTGGCCAAAGCAACCACTTTGCCCTGCAGGGTATTGCGATCGAGTTCCAGCCAGGCCGGAACCGGGGTCATAGCGTTCTGTTCCAGCACCGCTTTTGTCCGCACGGACCCGCGGCACTTCTCGGTGAGGGTAATCGCCTGACCGGGCTTTACCAGATACGAAGGGATATCCACCCGGCTGCCGTCGATCAGGATGTGGCCGTGGCTGACCATCTGGCGGGCTTCTCTTCTGGTGTTGGCAAAGCCCAGGCGGTATACCACGTTATCCAAGCGGCTCTCCAGGATTTGGAGCAGGTTTTCGCCGGTCACGCCGGTGGACTTGGTCGCCATGACGTAGTACTTGCGGAACTGCTTCTCCAGCACGCCGTAGATGAATTTGGCCTTTTGCTTTTCGTTGAGCTGCAAGCCGTATTCGCTTTGCTTTCTTCTGCCCTGCTTGGGATTGCGGTTGGTGCTTTTGCTGACTCCCATCACCGTGGGGTCAATGCCCAAGGTCTTGCATCGTTTCAGAATGGGCTGTCTATTTTTCGCCATTCGTAACCTTCCTCCTTTTGGTTTGTTTTAACAAAATATACCGGTCTGGTTATACGCGTCTTCTTTTGGGAGGACGGCACCCGTTGTGAGGAATGGGGGTCACGTCTTTGATCATGTTGACTTCCAAGCCGGCTGTCTGCAATGCGCGGATTGCCGCCTCACGGCCGGCGCCCGGCCCCTTAACATAGACCTCCACCGTTTTCATGCCGTGCTCCATAGCTGCTTTGGCTGCGGTTTCCGCGGCGCTCTGGGCGGCAAACGGGGTGGATTTTCTGGAACCTCGAAAGCCCAGTTCGCCGGCGCTGGCCCAGGAAATGGCGTTGCCCTGGACGTCGGTGATGGTCACGATGGTATTGTTAAACGTAGACTGAATGTGCGCTGCGCCGCGTTCAATGTTTTTGCGTTCGCGGCGTCTGCGGACTGCGGTCGTCTTCTTCCCGCCTTTTTGTGCTGCCATCTCTAGTAATCCCTCCTAACTGGTTTACTTTTTCTTATTCGCCATGGTCTTCTTCGGTCCCTTGCGGGTGCGGGCGTTTGTCTTGGAACGCTGGCCCCGGACCGGCAGGCCCTTGCGGTGGCGGATGCCGCGGTAGCACTGGATTTCGATGAGACGCTTAATGTCGAATGCAACGTCTCTTCTCAGGTCGCCTTCTACGCGGTAGTTCTTTTCAATATATTCTCTGAGCTTCGAAGCGTCTTCCTCCGTCAAATCCCGGACTCTGGTGTCGGGATTTATTCCGGTGGCGGCAAGAATATCGGTAGCACTCTTGCGGCCGATGCCGTAGATATAGGTAAGACCAATTTCGATACGCTTATCTCTTGGTAAATCAATACCGGCTATACGCGCCATAGGTTTGCACCTCCGTGTTCAATCAGGTTTGCGCCATTAACCCTGGCGCTGCTTATGCTTGGGGTTTTCACAGATGACCATGATTTTCCCCTTGCGCTTGATCACTTTGCATTTTTCACAAATTTTCTTGACAGAAGGTCTGACTTTCATTTGTGCACCCTCCTTATAGTTAGAAGTGGTTTGTATCTTACTTGGAACGCCACGTGATGCGGCCCCGGGTGAGGTCATAGGGGGACATTTCCACCGTAACCTTATCCCCCGGCAGGATACGGATGAAATTCATCCGCAGCTTGCCGGAAATATGGGCCAGAATCGAGTGGCCATTGGGCAGCTCCACCATAAACATGGCGTTTGGCAGAGCCTCCGTTACCGTACCTTCAATTTCAATAACATCCTGCTTCGACAATTGAATAACCTCCCCTCGTGGAACAATCAATCTTTTCCCTGCTGCGCAAACGCGCGCAGCGTACGCTGGATTTCCCGATTGGTGTTCATTGCGCTGTCCGGGACAACCGTGGCAGTCAGCGCCAGATGGATCCGTTTTTTTCTCTTGGGACGCTCCAGCGGACGGCGTTTGCCGTCGCAAAGCAGCGCCGCGGAACCGTTTTCCGCTTCTTCCAGCACGACAAAAAACGTTCCTCTGTCATGTCCTGCCAGGGACCGGACCACGCGTCCTCTTACTAATTCCATACCCTACACCCCGCTCAATCCGGCAGCGTTAAGATGACCGGTCCGTCCGGGGTAATGGCGATGGAATGTTCGAAGTGGGCGGAGAGCTTGCCGTCTGCGGTGACCACAGACCAGCCGTCCGCCAACGTTTCCACTTGATGAACCCCCTGGTTTATCATGGGTTCAATGGCAAGGGTCATTCCTGGCAACAGGCGCACCCCTCTGCCGGGTGTGCCATAATTGGGTACGCTGGGTTCTTCATGCAGCTTCGCGCCTACTCCGTGGCCGACGAAATCCCGTACCACCGAGTAACCGCGCGCTTCCACATACCGCTGCACCGCGCTTCCGATGTCGCCCACCCGGTTGCCGGGCCTGGCGGCATTTATGCCCTCAAACAGGCTTTCACGCGTTGCGTCCATCAGGGCCTGGGCTTCTTTGCTCACGTCGCCGCAGGCAAAGGTCCACGCGTTGTCGCCGTGGAAGCCCTCGTACAGGGCGCCCACGTCGATGCTGACGATGTCGCCCTCGCGTAAAATCTGGCCCTTATGGGGTATGCCGTGGATGACTACTTCATTGACTGAAATACAGGCGCTGGCGGGGAAGCCGGAATACCCAAGGAACGACGGGGTTGCCCCCTCGCCCTCAATGTACCGGCGGACAATGCGGTCGATTTCGGCGGTCGAAACCCCCGGCTCTACCGCTTCCCCAGCCAAACGCAACGCCCGTGCGGAAATCCTGCCGGCATCCCGCATGGCTGCGAGTTCCCGGGTCGTCTTCAGCACAACCATCGCTTACGCCCCAATCGCGGCGAGGGTCAGCCGGGTAATTTCGGCAATGTCCCCTTCGCCCGGCACCTCGTGGAGCTTGCCCTGCTTGGCATAATACCCCTTGAGAGGTTCCGTCTGCTCATGATATACGTTCAGCCTCTCCCGCACCGTGGCGGTGTGGTCATCCTTCCGCTGAACAAGGGCGCCCGCACAGGCGTCGCACTGGCCTTCCACCTTTGGTGGCTGAAACTCCACATGATAGGTGGCGCCGCACGCCTCGCAGACACGGCGCCCGGACAGACGGCGGATAATTTCCTCATCGGAAACCTCGATATCGACAACTGTATCGATGGTTATCCCCATCGCGTCCAGGGCCTCGGCTTGCGGAATGGTGCGGGGAAAGCCGTCCAGGATAAAGCCGTTTTCACAGTCTTTTTCCTGGAGGCGTTCCCGGATGATGCCAATCACGACCTCATCCGGGACAAGCTGGCCGGCGTCCATATAGGACTTGGCCTTCCGCCCCAGTTCCGTGCCGCTTTTCAGCGCCGCACGGATGATATTTCCCGTAGAAATTGTGGGAATCTTAAGTTTGTCGCAGATAATTGCAGCTTGCGTGCCTTTACCGGCGCCTGGCGCGCCGAGAAGTATCATATTCATATCTGACTCCTTCTATCCGGCTTAATCCAAGAAGCCTTTATACGTGCGCATCATCATCTGGGATTCCATCTGCTTGACGGTTTCCAGAGCAACGCCGACCAAAATGATAATGGACGTGCCGCCCAGACCCAGGTTATTCATGCCGGTAATGGAACCGTACACGATCGGAAGCAGCGCAACAAAGGCAAGGAACAGCGCGCCGATAAGCGTAATCTTCGACAAAATTTTTGCAATGAAATCCGCCGTTGGCTTGCCCGGCCGGATGCCGGGGATAGAGCCGTGGTTCTGACGGAGATTATTGGCCATTTCCAGGGGGTTATACTGCACGGAAATATAGAAAAACGCGAACAGCAGAATCAGGAAGAAATACACGATACAGTAAATCCACCCGCCGGAGGAGAAGGCGTCGAAGAAGCCTTTCCAGAACCCCTCGGAAACGTTGTCTCCCAAGAACATCTGAATGGTGCTTGGGATAGCCAGAATGGAGCTGGCAAAAATCACAGGCATGACGCCGGTGGCCCCGATCTTGATCGGGATGTGGGTGCTCTGGCCGCCGTACTGCTTGCGCCCGACCACGCGCTTGGCGTATTGGACGGGGATGCGGCGTTCGGCGTTGGTCATGAACACGATGACCCACACCAGCACAAAGAAAATCAGGACGAAGCCCGGCACCAGGCCGAAATACTGGCCGAACAGGCTCGGATATTCGATTGCCTGCCGGAAGTAATCCACCAGATGGCCGATAATGGTGGGCATCTGCGCCACAATACCGGCAAACAGGATGATGGAAATCCCGTTACCCACGCCTTTTTTGTTGATCTGCTCGCCCAGCCACATCAGCAGGGCGGAACCAGCCGTAAAGGTGAGGATGATGATGATTGCCGAAAACACCTGGGAACCGCCCTCGTTATACAGGGTGATATTGTTGGCGCGCAGATAGAAGTAATATGCGGTGCCTTGCGCCAACCCCAGCCCTACTGTAAGGAAGCGGGTAATCGCCGTCAGTTTTTTCCGTCCTTCTTCGCCCTCTTTGGCCAGCCGCTCCAGCGGCCGTATCGCCACCGAGAGCAGCTGCATAATAATGGACGCGTTAATATAGGGCGTAATGGATAACGCAAACAGGGACGCTGTGGCAAACGCGTTACCGGAGAGCATGTTCAGATATCCCAGCATGTTGCCGGAATCGCTGCTCACACTGTCCATCAAAGCGGTCAGGGCCTGCGTATCGAGGAACGGCACCGTAATGACGGAGCCAATGCGGAACACCACGATGATAAACAACGTGAATAACAGCTTCCTGCGAAGCTCCGGCACCTTCCAGGCGTCCCGAATTGTTTTGAGCAATTAGATCACCTCGGTCTTTCCACCGGCTGCTTCAATCTTTTGCTTTGCGGATTCCGAGAAAGCGCTCACCTTCACGGTGAGGTTCTTGGTCAGCTTGCCGTTGCCCAGAATCTTCACGCCGTCGCAGCACTTTTTAATGAGGCCGGCGTCAATGAGGGCCTGGGTATCCACGACCGCGCCGCTTTCAAAGCGCTCAAGGGAGCCTACGTTGACGCAAAGGATCTCCTTGGCAAAAATGTTGTTGAACCCGCGCTTGGGGATTCTTCTCTGCAGCGGCATCTGGCCGCCTTCAAACCCGGCGCGGAACCCTCTGCCCGCACGGGCCTTCTGGCCTTTGTGGCCCTTGCCCGCCGTCTTGCCCTGGCCGGAGCCGTGGCCGCGGCCAATGCGCTTGGCGGTCTTGGTCGAGCCGGGAACCGCTGTCAGTTCATGCAATTTCATCTCTCTTGCACCCCCTTACTTACGCTTTGCAAACGTCGATGAGATGGACAATCTTTGCCACCTTGCCTTTGGTCTGTTCGTTGTCCGGCTGCACGGTCACGTCGCCGATCTTCTTCAAACCAAGAGAATGGGCGGTTGCAATCTGGTCTTTTTTGCTGCCAATCAGGCTTTTTGCCAGCCGAATTTTCACTTTTGCTGCTGCCATAACTGCTAACCCCCTTACAGAATTTCTTTCACGGACTTGCCGCGGGTCACGGCCACCTCTTCCGCCGTGCGCAGCTGGGAAAGGCCCTCCAGTGTAGCGCGTACGACATTGCAGGGATTGTTGGAACGCAGCGCCTTGGTGCGGATGTCCTTAATGCCGACGGCTTCCACCACGGCGCGCACCGGACCGCCGGCGATTACGCCGGTACCGGGAGCGGCGGGCTTCATGAGCACGCGGCCTGCGCCGAACGCGCCGATGACCTCGTGCGGGATGGTGGAGCCGCGCAGGGAAACGCGCATCAGGTTTTTCTTGGCGTCTTCAATGCCCTTGCGGATGGAGTCCGGCACCTCGCCGGCCTTGCCGATACCGAAGCCGACAATGCCGTTGCCGTCGCCGACAACCACCAAAGCGGCGAACTTAAAGATACGGCCGCCCTTTACGGTTTTGGATACGCGGTTGATAGCCACCACGTGTTCTTTCAAATCAAGTGTAGATGCGTCAATTCTAGCCAAAAGTATCCCTCCTTCTTAGAAGTTGAGGCCGCCCTCGCGGGCGCCTTCGGCCAGCTCTTGCACACGGCCGTGGAAAATATAGCCGCCGCGGTCGAATACCACGTCGGTAATGCCCTTCTCTTTGGCACGCTTGGCAATCAGTTCGCCAACCTTGCGCGCCGCCTCTTTGTTTCCGCCGTTGCCAGTAAACTCTTTGTCCAGGGTAGAAGCGGCCACCAGGGTGACGCCCTTCACATCGTCGATAATCTGGGCATAGATGTTTTTACTGGAGCGGAATACGTTCAGGCGGGGGCACTCTGCGGTGCCGGAAATTTTGCTGCGCACCCGGCGGTGACGCTTGAGACGGGCTGTGTTTCTGTCAGCCTTATTCACCATATCGATTCCCTCCTCAAATTACTTCTTCGCGCCCTTACCGGCTTTGCCTTCCTTGCGGCGGATCACTTCGTCCACGTACTTGATGCCCTTGCCCTTATACGGCTCCGGCAGACGCTTCTCGCGGATTTCCGCAGCAAACTGGCCGACTTTCTGTTTATCCGGGCCGGAAACAATGATCTTGTTCGGGCTCGGGCACTCGATGGTGATGCCCTCGATCTGCGGCATAATCACCTGGTGGGAGTAGCCGATGTTCATCACCAGATCGTTGCCGGTTTTCTGCACACGGTAGCCTACGCCGTTGACGTCCAGTTCTTTCTTAAAGCCTTCGGTCACACCCACCACCATGTTATGGATGAGGGTCCGGGTCAGCCCGTGCAGGGACCGGTTCTCCTTGGCATCGTTGGGGCGGGTGACGGTGATGACATTGCCCTCGATTTCGATGCTCATGTCCGGATGAAATTGCTGCGTGAGGGTCCCTTTGGGGCCCTTGACAGTCAATTCGTTGCCGTTGCGCTTTACGTCAACGCCAGCGGGAATATCAATGGGTTTTCTTCCAATTCGAGACATAATCGCACCCCTTTCTTACCAAATGAACGCGAGAACTTCGCCGCCCACATTCTCCTTGCGGGCCTGACGGTCGGTCATAACGCCCTTGGAGGTGGAGATGATGGCCACGCCCAGGCCCTTGATAACCTTGGGCAGTTCTTCCACGTTGGAATAAATCCGCAGGCCCGGCTTGGAAACTCTGCGCAGGCCCTTGATGACGGAGGTTTTGCCCTCGCCATATTTCAGGTTGAGTTTAATCACGCCTTGCTTGCCGTCTTCCACCACAGTGAAGCTCTTGATATAGCCCTCGTCCAGCAGGATTTGGACAATCGCTTTCTTCATGTTGGAAGCCGGAATCTCCACCGAGTCGTGCTTGGCAGCGCTCGCGTTGCGAATCCGGGTGAGCAAATCGGCGATTGGATCTGTAATCTGCATACCGTTACCTCCTTTGCTACGCTGTTACCAGCTGGCCTTTTTTACGCCCGGAATCTCGCCCTTGTAAGCAAGCTCCCTGAAGCAGATGCGGCAAATACCGAACTTGCGCAGGTAAGCGTGCGGACGGCCGCAGATTTTGCACCGGTTATATACGCGAGAGGAGTATTTGGATCCTCTTTGCTGTTTTACTTTCATTGCCGTTTTGGCCACAGTCGTCCCTCCTTATCTGGCAAACGGGGCGCCCATCAGAGACAAAAGCTCGCGGGACTCCTCGTCGGTTTTGGCGGTGGTGACGAAACAGATATCCATTCCGCGCACCTTGTCGATTTTATCGTAGTCGATTTCCGGGAAAATCAGCTGTTCCTTGATGCCCATGTTGTAGTTGCCGCGGCCGTCAAAGGAATTGGGGTTGATGCCGCGGAAGTCGCGTACTCTGGGCAGCGCTACGTTGAACAGGCGGTCTACGAATTCGTACATGCGGTCGCCGCGCAGGGTAACCTTCACGCCGATGTTCATGCCTTCGCGCAGCTTGAAGTTTGCCACGGATTTTTTCGCCTTGCAGGTGACGGGGGTCTGGCCGGTAATCGCCGCCAGATCGCCCATAATTGCGTCGATGGCCTTGGAGTTATCCCGGGCCTCGCCGGCGCCCACGTTGATGACGACCTTTTCGAGCTTCGGGATCTCCATCACGCTGTCGTAAGAGAACTTTTTCATCAGCGCAGGGGCCACGTCTTTTTTGTAGTAGTCCTTCAGTCTAGCCATGTCCTATCCTCCTTACAGCGTTTGGCCGCATTTTTTGCACACGCGGACCTTTTTCTCGCCATCCATCTTGTGTCCAACACGGGTAGGCTTGCTGCAATGAGGGCAGACCAGCTGCACCTTGCAGGCATACAGGGCGCCTTCGGCCTTGACAATGCCGCCCTGCTCGCCCATTCTTCTGGGGCGCACATGCTTGACGACATAGTTGCAGCCTTCCACAATCAGTTTGCCTTCGCGGGGGCTCACGGCCAGTACCTTGCCCTGCTTGCCGCGGTCTCTGCCGCTGAGGATGGCGACGGTGTCACCGGTTTTTACATGAACTTTTGGATTCATCTCGTGAACACCTCCCATTACAGTACTTCCGGGGCCAGGCTCAGGATTTTCATATAGTCCTTATCTCTGAGCTCTCTGGCTACGGGCCCAAAGATGCGGGTGCCCCTTGGGTTTTTGTCTTCTTTGATGATGACGGCTGCATTCTCGTCAAAACGGATATAGGTGCCGTCCTCGCGGCGGACGCCGAAAGCGGTGCGTACAATCACGGCTTTGACCACGTCGCCCTTTTTTACCACGCCGCCGGGTGCTGCTTTTTTGACCGAAGCCACCACAACGTCGCCGATATTGGCATACCTTCTGCCGGTGCCGCCCAGCACGCGGATGCACATGAGCTCCTTCGCGCCGGTGTTGTCGGCAACCTTAAGGTAGGTCTGTTGTTGTATCACAGTGCGTTCCTCCTTTTTACTTTGTGCACGTCAAGGCAAAACTTATTTCACCTTTTCAACAATCTCTACGAGCCGCCATCTCTTGTCTTTGGAAAGAGGACGGGTCTCCATGATACGCACCTTGTCTCCGATGCTGCACTCGTTGTTTTCGTCATGCGCCTTGAATTTGATTGTGCGCTTCATAATCTTTTTATAAAGCGGATGCTTTACGCTGTCTTCGATGGCCACGACGATGGTTTTTTCCATCTTGTTGCTGACCACCTTGCCGACGGCGGTTTTTCTCATATTTCTTTCGCTCACAGGCTAACCCTCCCTTCCGTTACGCATTCTGAGCATTTTTGATCTCGTTCTCGCGCAAGATGGTCTTGACGCGGGCGATATCCTTCTTCACAGCGGAAATGCGCATCGGGTTCTCAAGCTGGTTAATCGCAAGCTGGAAACGCAGGTTAAAAAGCTCGGCCTTGAGGTCCTTCAGCTTTGCATTCAAGTCTTCGGTAGACATTTTTCTGATCTCTGCGGCCTTCATACCTTCTCACCCTCCGTTTCTTCTCTTTTTACAAACTTGCACTTGATGGGCAGCTTGTGGGACGCCAAACGGAGCGCTTCTCTTGCGGTCTCCTCGGGAACGCCGGCGATTTCAAACATCACGCGGCCGGGCTTGACGACAGCCACCCAGTATTCGGGGGAACCTTTACCGGAACCCATGCGGGTTTCCGCAGGTTTTTCCGTAATCGGCTTGTCGGGGAAAATCTTGATCCACACCTTGCCGAATCTCTTGCAGTAACGGGTCATAGCGATACGGGCGGCCTCGATCTGGTTGGAAGTGATCCATGCCGGCTCCAAAGCCTGGATGCCGTATTCGCCGTTTGTCACCTTATTGCCGCGGTAGCTCTTGCCGGTCAGACGGCCTCTGTGAACTCTGCGGTATTTTACGCGCTTTGGCAGCAGCATTATTTGCTTCCTCCTTCCTTCCGAGGACGATGGGTATCTTGCAGGACTTCGCCTCTGTAAATCCAGACCTTCACGCCGATGCGGCCATAGGTGGTAGCGGCCTCGGCAAAGCCGTAGTCGATGTCGGCGCGCAGGGTCTGCAGCGGGATGGTACCGTCGTGATACTGCTCCGAGCGGGCAATTTCCGCACCGCCGAGACGGCCGGATACCTGGGTCTTAATGCCCTTGGCGCCGAGCTTCATGGCGCGGCCGATGCACTGCTTCATGGCACGGCGGAAGGAAATCCGCTTCTCCAGCTGCTGGGCGATATTCTCTGCCACGAGCTGGGCGTTCAGGTCGGGGGATTTCACCTCGACAATATTGATAACGACGGGTTTTCCGAGGAATTTCTCACACTGTACGCGCAGCTTCTCGATTTCGGAGCCGCCCTTGCCGATAACCATGCCCGGCTTTGCGCAGTGGATGTGTACGCGCACCTTGGAAGCGTCGCGTTCAATCTCGATTTTCGGGACGCCGGCGGCCATGAGCTGCTTTTTGAGCAGGTTGCGGAGGTTATAGTCTTCTACCAAGGTATCTCCGAACACCGCTTTCTTCACGAACCAGCGGGAATCCCAGTCTTTAATAATGCCCACACGCAGGCCGTGCGGGTTTACTTTCTGGCCCATAGTTTACCTCCTGTTCTGGCTTATTCCTGTTCCTTGAGCACGAGGGTGACGTGCGAAGTTCTCTTTAATATACGGAACGCGCGACCCTGCGCTCTGGGACGGATGCGCTTGAGGATCGGGCCCGGGCTGACGAAGCATTCCGCCACGTAGAGCCGGGAAACATCCATATTATGATTATTTTCTGCATTAGCCATGGCGGACTTCAGCAGCTTTTGCAAATCTTCACAGGCGGCCTTGGGGGTATTTTTCAGGATGGCCATTGCTTTATCGGCCGGCTGCTTACGGATGAGATCCAGCACGATTTGCACTTTCCGCGGAGAAATGCGGGCAAATTTCAGATAAGCCCTTGCTTCCATTCTGTATACACTCCTTTCGGCCATTATTTGCCGCCGGTCTTGGAACCGGCGTGCCCTTTAAATGTCCTGGTGGGGGCAAACTCACCGAGCTTGTGCCCAACCATATCCTCGGTCACATAGACCGGGACGTGCTTGCGGCCGTCGTGGACCGCGATGGTATGGCCGACGAAATCCGGGAAAATGATGGAAGCTCTGCTCCAGGTTTTCACGATGTTCTTCTCGCCGGCTGCATTCATTTGTTGAATCCTTTTCAACAGCACAGGCTGCACATAAGGACCTTTTTTAACGCTTCTGCCCATGTTTCTTCAAGCTCCTTTCTGTCAAGCCTTATTTGCCGTTTCTGCGTTTCACGATAAATTTATCGGAACGGTGCTTGTTCTTGCGGGTCTTGTAGCCCAGCGCCGGCTTGCCCCAAGGGGTAACCGGGCCCGGACGGCCGATCGGGGATTTGCCCTCGCCGCCGCCGTGCGGGTGGTCGCAGGGGTTCATAACCGAACCGCGCACCGTCGGGCGCCAGCCCATGTGGCGCTTGCGGCCGGCCTTGCCGATCTTGACATTCTCATGGTCCACATTGCCGACCTGGCCGACGGTGGCCATGCAGTTCAGCGGCACATACCGCATCTCGCCGGAGGGCAGGCGGACCAG
>CAJFOO010000051.1 GCA_904397205.1 uncultured Clostridia bacterium | reverse complement strand
TAATTGAATTTGTCCAAAGCCCAGGCCGGCCGCTTCCAGTTCCTGATAATAGGTATCGCTGCCCAGCATAAACCGGAAAATTTCCTCCGCCTTTTCTATCGGGTCAATATCCTGAAACTGTTCCGGATACAAAATGCTGGCTACATAATAACAATCTGCCAAGGCGATCTCTACATTGGTATGGTACCAGTTGTACCCCAGGCAGGTGTATACCCGCTGGTTCTGGAAGGCCGACAGCGATGCATACAGCCCCGGATTGGTTTGCATATCCTCTTCCACCAAAGACCGGTTATTCGGATCCAGGAAAATGATGTCCGGGTTCCAGGTGAGGATCTGTTCCTTATCCACAATCACTCCCCCCACTGTACCGGAAAGGCCGCTGGTCACATCGTTGGCCTCCATTACCGTGAAAATGGGGAAATTCGTATAGGTCCCTTCCAGTCCATGGCCGCCTTTGAACGATACCGCACCGGTATACACACTTGGCTTATCGCTGTCCGGTACGTCTTTGGTACGCGTGTGTATATCGTCCTCCACCTCTTGGATATACTGGATCACTTCTTCGGCACGCGCTTCTTTGCCGCAAACCTCCCCGATGACGCGCAGGGACTGTGCATAGTCATCCTCGAATAAGGTGCCGGTATGGATGACCACCACCGGGATGCCTGTTTTATTCTGCAAATCTTCTGCATCCTCCTTGGAATAACCGCAGAGAATGACATCGGGACTCAGCGTCACGATCTGTTCAGTGTACGGGGTATATCCCCCGGAACCGCCTTCCCCTACCTCCGGTAAATCCTTCCAGGTATCGTAATATACCCAATTATACGCTTTCACTAAGCTATGCTCTTTTTCTCCTGTTTCTACCCCCACGACTTTATCCGCAGCACCGACATAGCACAGCATACGAAGGGCATTGTTCAGCGGAATCACGCTGTCCACCGTCTGTGGGATTTCGACACTTCTTCCCGCACAATCAACAACCGTCCGGGTAGCTGCCGCCTGTATCCCCTGTCCCGAGGATGCAGGTTCCTGCCCACAACCTGTCAAGATGGCCGTAAACAACAGGAGTATGACCGCGCCGAAAGCCATTTGCTTTTTCATTTCCAATCCCCCTTGCTAGATTTTAGAAAAACCGTTGATACGGTACAAAGCAATCCAGACACAGCCGTTTTCCGTTTTCCAGACGCATAGCATTTTCTGCCGTCATTTCCCCACAGCATTCGCACGCATAAGACTCAAAAATCCGGGCTTTCTCTGGTAATGTAAACAGAACTTCCTTCACCTCAAACAGCTCGGATGGCTCTTTGCTTTGCAGGTATCCCATCCTGTCTTCCCGCGGCATTTCTGGCATAGGCTTGAGCACCAAGCGCACGGACTTTTGGGTTTTGCGGTTGAAAAAACTGAATGCCTGCTTTCCCCGCAGTCGGAACAACAGGTTCCCTTTCCCTACGCTGCACCCCAAAATCACCTGGATGGCATCCACGCCGCACGCATCGTTTTCCGTTACGCAAACCACTTCTTCATCCGCTGAAAAATCCAAACCTAAAAGCTCTGCTGCATATACGGCCGCCTGATACCCAATCGTCAAGCCCCCGCAAGCGTGTCCATGAAAAGCGGTGCATTTCTCCCATAATTCCTGTTTCATACGGTTCCCTCCTGTTGTGTGTTCCAAATCATGACGACAATGACAGATGTCACGGTGTCTACCACGATGCCGTCTTCTTGTTTCTCTCGGATAAATCCGTCAATTTTTTCCTCTTGCTCCGGCGTGAGATCCGCCTGCTGCAGGAAAACCCGATCCCGGAAGAAGGCCGCTGCTTCTTCCACCGGCATCCTTCTAGTATCGTCGCGCAAATAATATGCCACCTGCGGATACATCCCTTTTTCATATAAATAAGAAAAAAACGAGGGAATCACGCTCGCTGTTTTTGGTCTCTCTGGCAGGCCCAGCAAAGAAAACAATTCGCCTTGCAATGGATTTTGTCTCTGTACAAAGGTTGCCAAAGCACAATATCCTTTGCTGCAGCGGTTCATCCTCTCCAATGTTTGCAGATCGTGTACCGCTGGGGTCATATGCGCCAGGACAAGATCAAAATGGTTTTCATACCCCCTTTCCTCCAGATCCACTGTCGCCCAATCTTCCTGGAAAAAGCGGGCATTCTCCGCCTGCGCATCCTCTTTCTTTTGCTTGGCGCAGGCAATCATCGTATCCGAAATGTCGCTGCCCACCACAGATGCACACCGCGGCGCCACAGCGATAGAATACCGTCCCGCACCACAGCCTAAATCCAATACCCGGCATCCTTTATCCCAAACCGGCAGGGATTCCAATTGTCTTAAAAAAGGATCTTCCCCCCAGCGCGGGATCCGCAGCATATCAAATTGATAAGCTACCCGGTTCCATCGGATCCTCGCCTGCTCTCCATGTTCCATATCTTTTCACCTCTTCGATGTGTTTTTCTTACCATACCATAAAACTCCCTATCCGATCGGACAAAAACGAGAAAAAGTACGGTTTTATCCATCGAATTTTCTCAATAATGCACAAATGAGAAAATATAGCCAATTACCTGTTTTGTCAGAAATAGAAAAACTGATAAAATATCTTTAAACTAACAGGAGGAAGGGCAATAATATGAAACAAACATGTGAAAAATTGAAAAAAACATTCTTGTCTCTGCTGGAACAGCAAAAAACAGAGGATATTACGTCGATTAAAATAAAAGACTTGATTGCCGCAGCAGGGATTGCCCGCTCGACCTTTTATGCAAATTATGAAAATCTCGACAGCTTGATTGAAGATATGATCGACGATTTTCTGCAAAACGTAGAAGAAAAAGTCCACTCCTCCCTCTCCTCCCGTCCTTTATGCCTGTGCCCTTTTTCTCATGCTATTGTAGAAAATCAAAATTTCCTCTCCCTGTTATATCACTCCAAATATCAGGCCTATCTTCTTCAGAACATACGCAAAAGCTTGGCACATCTCGTTTCTTATCAGTTCCAAGCCAAAAAATCTTCTTTGGATAACCTGCACCAGCAAAGCTCTTTTCTGTCCCATGCCTATGTCAGCTATATTGCAGAAGGGCTGGAAAAACAAAACCCCACACAGATTCAACAGGGGGCTCTCCTGCTGCATGCCAACATCGAAAGCATAAACCAACCGTAATCCCTTCTCTTTTTCTTTCTAAAATGCAGTTGTCACAATAAAAATAAGGCAGGGCTTTTCCTATTTGCCTTGCCTTATTTTTATTTTTTACGACGTCCTATCAAAACTCCAAACAAGACAAACAGTATGCCTCCGGAAGCCAATACCACAGCAAGCAGCCAATTCTGTCCCGTTTGGGGTAATGTTTCGCTGCTGCCGCTATTTCCAGGAATGTCGTCAGGTTGTAAATTTGTCCCGGGTTCATCCGGCTCTGTTCCGGGATTATCTGGATCAAGCCCAGGGTCATCTGGATCCGTTGCCGGATTGTCCGGCTCTGTCCCAGGGTCACCTGGATCCGTTCCGGGATCGTCCGGCTCTGTCCCAGGGTCACCTGGATCCGTTCCGGGATCGTCTGGGTCCGTTCCCGGATCATCCAGGTTTACATCCGGAATTGGGATTGTCCCGGGGTCGTCCGGATCGATTCCGGGGGTATCTGGATCCGTCCCGGGGTTATCCGGATCGGTTCCAGGGATATCTGGGTCTGTCCCGGGGTTATCCGGATCGGTTCCAGGGGTATCTGGATCTGTCCCGGGGTTATCCGGATCGGTTCCGGGATTGTCCGGGTCTGTCGTCGGAGTTTCTTTCTGGTTTGCTATCTCCAGGCGGATGGTTTCCCCATCGGTCTGGATGGTAAAGCGATGTTCTGTCTCCGTATCCAGCCGGTATCCCTCAGGCGCTTGCATCTCACGGAAACAATAGCTGCCCGCAGATAAATTCACAATCTCAAATGTGCCATTTTCATCCGTGGTATACAGGCGTTCTCTGTAGATATGCCATTGTCCGTCAGCTCCCAGCCGGTACAGCCGGAAACTCGCTCCTGGCAGCAATTCACCGGTATCTTCATCGGATTTTATCACTTGCACCGATCCTTTTGGACCTGGGTCAGGTGTATTTTCCGCCGTAAGGAAAATGTCTCTTCCATCGGTCACTCCAAAGTTTATCGGAGTGTCGTCCAGCAGATAGCCATCCACCGGAGCACGCTCAATCCAATAATATTCCCCATACGGTAAATCCAACTGAATCTGTCCTTGGGAATCGGTAGTATACCGGTATTCGCCATAATGCATCCATTCCCCGTTTTCCTGCTTGAAAAGTTCAAATTCCGCGCCTTCCAGTCCAGCGCCTGTATCGCCGTCCACTTTGGTAAGGGTTACCTGGCTGTGGATGATTCCATTCTGTGCAAAAATATGGATGGGCAGGGGGGAATAATCTTCATCAAGGTTGGAGCTGTCAACGACAATTTCCCGGTGGACTTCGTTTAATACATATCCATCCGGCGCTTTGGTCTCCACAAGATGGTAAGTAAAGGAGGGATCTACATTATCAAATCGTGCAATCCCCTGCTCATCGGTTGTTACCGGGTTACCAATTGGCACCTCTATTTCGGTACCATCAGCATTTTCTCCCAAAAACGCCCGCAGTTCAAAGGTGGCTCCCGCCAGCGGCAGCCGGCTGTTCCCGGAGGTCTTGTTGACAATAATAGAAAATGATTCTTTTAGTTGGTTATGAACCTGTGTCGTAACCCAGAAATTTTCTATTAAAAATCCGTTAAACTGAGGAACAAGCCCAGTAATCTGTTGCTTTTCCGTGTCAACTACTACCCCTTCCGGCGCAGAAAC
>CAJFOO010000050.1 GCA_904397205.1 uncultured Clostridia bacterium | reverse complement strand
GGCTTTCCGGGCTTCGTTTACATTAGCGGCGGCGGGATACATACGATCGCGAAATACCCATTTTGGCCGCAACTTCCCGCTGGGCCAACGGTTTTTCTCCCGGGGTAAGGCCATAGCGCAGGCAGACAATCGCCTGTTCCCTTGGGGACAGCGTTTCTCCCAGATACTGCTTGAGCCGTTCTATCTTGATTTTGCTGTCCAGATTGTCAACAATGTCATCCTCCACGGAAAGGGTATCCATCAAGGTCAACGCATTCCCATCACTGTCGCTCTCAATGGGTTCGTTCATGGAAATATCCTGCGACGTTTTCTTCATGGAACGGAAAAACATCAGGATTTCATTCTCAATACATCTTGCCGCATAGCTCGAAAGCCGGATGCCTTTTTCCTGGTTAAACGAATCGATCGCCTTGATTAAGCCGATGGTTCCAATGGAAATCAAATCGTCCTGGTCATTGGAATTCGAATAATATTTTTTAATAATATGTGCTACAAGCCGCAGGTTGTGTTCAATCAATCGGCTTCGCGCCGCCTGCCGCACCGCTTCGTCCGGGCTTTTCATCTGTTCCAGACACGCCCGCTCCTCCCTGGCGCTCAATGGGCTGGGAAAGGAACCCGATCCCGTAACATGCAGGATAAAAAAAATCAGGTTCGACAACAAATTGCTCCATAGGCCAAACATGCAACCCCTCCTCCGCTGTTCTGCATCCCCTTATGTATATGCAGTCCCTGCGCGGATGATGTAGCTTTTTGCCTGTGTTTGTCCGAGCCTGTCTGTTCCTGCCTGTACAAAACAACCGCCCAAGAAAGGACACCAGCGTCCTTCTTGAGCGGTCATTTTTTGTATACTTTTATCCTCCATGCACCAATTCGCGCACAAAATCATCCGCCGGAGATTCCAGAATCTCTTCCGGGCAGCCCAGCTGGCAGATCCGGCCTTGTTCCATCACCATCACCCGGCTTCCCAGCTTCATGGCCTCCCGGATGTCGTGCGTGACAAACAGCACGGTAAACCCGAGCTCTTTCCATAAACGCAAGAGTTCATCCTGCAAGGAACGCCGGGTAATTTCATCCACCGCGCCAAACGGCTCGTCCATCAGCAGGATCTTTGGCTTTGCCGCCAGCGCCCGGGCAATCCCCACCCGCTGCTTCTGTCCGCCGGAAAGCTCCGAGGGGTGTCGCTTAGCCATAGCGGGGTCCAGCCCCACCGTTTGCAGCAGGCGGGATACTTCCTGTTTTTCCTGCTCCTTGCTCCAGCTGCGGGACAGGGAAGGCACATACGCGATATTCTTCGCAATGCTCAGGTGCGGGAACAGACCCACGTTCTGGATAGCATAGCCTATCTGCCGGCGCAAAGCGATCTGATCGGTTTTGGCCACGTCTTCCCCAAGCACCAATACCTGCCCTTCTTCCGGCAGGAGCAGCGCATTGACCATTTTGAGCACCGTGGTTTTCCCACAGCCCGAACGGCCAATCATCGTCAGGAATTCCCCCGCCTCCACGGATAAATGGAAGTCCTGGAGAATCACCGTTTCCCCATACCGTTTGGTTACCTGGCGAAATTCAATCGCTGCCATCTGCTTACCCCTCAATAACCCCTTTTTCGATCAGGAAATTGCGCGCAACTTCTTTTTCATCCTGCTTTTCCACTTCTACCGCGTAATTGAGCTGCGCCATCTCGGTGTCGGTCAAAATACCGTCCATCTTCATCAGGGCTTCCTCCAGGCCAGGATACTCTTGCAGCGTATCCTCCCGCACGACCGTGGAACAGAAATAATTGGCCTGCAGCTGCTTATCATCCTCCAACGCCACGACATCGGCACGGCCGAGCTGGGCGTCGGTTGTATACCCGTTGGTCACATCAATATCGCCCTGTTCCAATGCCTGGTACTTCAAGCCGATATCAATATCCACCACGTCTTTAAACTGTAAGCCATAGGTTTCGGTCAATGCCGGGAAACCATCGCTGCGCTCGAGATAATCCGGGTTCCCCCCGAATACCAGTTGATCCGCTACAGCAGCCAGATCGGAAGTGGTCTGCAAATTGTACTGACGCGCCACATCCCCACGAACCACCACCGTATAGGTATTATTGGAGCCGTACAGCCCCAGCCAGGTCATCCCAAAATTGCTTTGGTATTCTTCCTGAAGCTGCCGGAACATCTCCTCATCGCTGACCGATTTTAAGTCGTGGTTCAATACCAGCGCCCAGCCGCTGGATGTATATTCCGGGTATAGATCGAAATCCCCCCGTTCCATGGCGGGCTGGATATTGGAAGTACCGCCGCCGACCCCTTTGGTGATCTCCACCGGGTAGCCTGTAGAATCGGTGATGACCAGGCCCAGCATTTCCCCTAAAATATACTGTTCGGTCATGGGTTTTGTCGCAATCTGAATCGGATCCCTCTGGGAGGGGGAGGTACTGCTCTCACCCCCTCCACCGGGAGCCTCTGTCGTGCTGCACGCGGCAAACGCAAAGGCTAAAAGGCCCGCAAGCAACCCAGCAAAAATCCGTGTTTTCCATTTCATATTAGTCCATTCTCCGTTTCTTTTTGTAGATTTTTTCCGCCAATCCCAACAGCAAATCGGCGGCCAGGGCCAACGCTGCAATCAGCAGGCTCCCAGCAAATGTCATGGCCGGGTCATAAATCGTAATCCCCCGGTAAATCGCCACGCCAAGTCCTCCCGCGCCTACGAATGAAGCAATCCCTCCCATGGCAACGGCCATCACCACCATGCTGCGCAAGCCGGTGAGGATCACGCTGACGGCCAGCGGCAATTTCACCCGCCACAAAACCTGCCATTTGGTACTGCCCATCCCTCTGGCAGCCTCCAGGATGTCACGGTCGATGCCGGTAATGCCCGTGTATGTGTTGCGCACCATGGGCATCATGCCATAAATGCTCAGTGCGGTGACGGCCGTGAAGTTGCCAATCCCCAAAAACGGGATGAGCAGCCCCAGCAGGGAAATTGAAGGGATGGTGTAAAACACATTGCATATCCCAATCACAAAAGGGGCCAGTTTGCGGTGCTCCGCGATAAAAACCCCCACGCATAACCCCAAAATACCGGCAATGCCAATGGCAATCCCCGAAAGCAGGATATGTGTGCCGAGCAGCTCCAGGAACCAGCCGGCGCGTTCCTGATATAAACGAAACACCGATGCAAGAAATTCCATATCTCCTCTCCTCTCTGACGGAAAGGGCCACCCGGTATGGACGGGCGGACACTTGCTAAAAGGTATGATACTCACCAAAAGGGAACCATACAAAAAAGATTATACCTCTTTTCCCGGTTTTTGCAAAGGGTTTTTTCATTTTTTGCCGGGTTTTGTCTTTTTTCCCCGTTTCCGCCGGGTTCCCTCACCGGCAAATCAAAAAAGCCGGAAGGGACAAAATCCCTTCCGGCCAGCCGGCAGCTACTCACAAACCCCGGCGTTCTCTTACTGTGCCGCTTCCGGCGGGCATTCCCCGTGCTTTTCGTACGAAAACACCTGGGAAATCCGGTTCTCCCCGTCCACAAACACCACCTTCGGGCGGTGCTGCTGTGCTTCCTGCGGATCCATGCGGGCATAAGCCATCAGGATCACCTTATCCCCTGCGTTCGCGCATCGGGCAGCCGCCCCGTTCAGGCAGAGGATCCCGCTCCCCGGTTCCCCGGCAATGGTATAGGTTTCCAGACGCGCGCCGGTGTTGATATTCACCACCTGCACCTGCTGGTATTCCAGGATACCGGCGGCGTCCAGGAGATCCCGGTCCACCGTCACGCTCCCCACATAGTGCAGCTCCGCCTGGGTCACCGTCGCCCGGTGGATTTTCCCCTGTAACATCGTAATCTCCATAGCCCCTCCTAAGATATTTGGCAGGTAATGTTGTCAATCAGCCGGGTATTCCCGATATATACGGCCAGGGCGACAAGCACATCCCTTTCCACCGCCGAAACCGGCTGCAGCGATCCCGCGTCCACCACCGACACATAGTCTATCCGGGCAAGCGGTTCCTGAGCCAATACATCCCGCACCGCGCGGGCCACCCGATCGGCATCCCGTTCCCCCTGCTCCAGCAGCTCCCTGCCCCGGCACAAGGCCCGGTACAGCACCGGGGCCGCCCGGCGCTCCGGGACGGACAAATAACTGTTGCGCGAGCTTTTGGCCAGGCCGTCCGCCTCCCGCACAATCGGGCATCCGACAATCTCCACCGGCACGTCCAAATCCCGTACCATCCGGCGGATCACCGCCAGCTGCTGGGCGTCCTTCTGTCCAAAATAGGCCCGGTCCGGCTGCACAATCTGAAACAGCTTCATCACCACCGTGCATACCCCGCGGAAATGCGTGGGGCGGCTTTTGCCGCACAGGCCTTCCGTTAAGCCGGTCATGTCGACAAACGAACAAAAATCCGGCGCATACATCTCCTCCGGCTGCGGATGGAACAGCAGGGCGGCCCCGGCGGCTTCACACAAAGCGGCGTCCCGCTGCAAATCCCGGGGATACGCCTGCAAATCCTCCGACGGGCCAAACTGCATGGGGTTCACAAATACACTTACCACTGTCCGGTCATTTTGCTGTACGGATGCGGCAATCAGGCTCTCATGCCCTTCGTGCAGGTATCCCATTGTAGGTACCAGCCCAATGGAAAGCCCATCGCCTTTCCACCGGGAAATTTGTTCCCGTACCTGCCGGATTGTCTCAGCCTGTTTCATTCCTTCCCCTCCCCAT
>CAJFOO010000049.1 GCA_904397205.1 uncultured Clostridia bacterium | reverse complement strand
TCATCACCAACGACGGCGTGACCATCGCCAAGGAAGTGGAGCTGGACGACCCGTTTGAGAACATGGGCGCACAGCTGGTCAAGGAAGTTTCCATCAAGACCAACGACGCTGCCGGCGACGGTACCACCACTGCGACGCTGCTGGCTCAGGCCCTCATCCGCGAGGGGATGAAGAACGTGGCCGCCGGCGCAAACCCGATGATTGTGCGCAAGGGGATCCAGAATGCGGTGGATACCGCAGTAGAAACCATCATCGCCAACTCCAAGAAGGTGACCTGCACCGACGATATTTCCCGCGTTGCCACGATTTCCGCCGCAGACGAGTTCGTGGGCAAGCTGATTGCCGAAGCCATGGAAAAAGTCACGGCTGACGGCGTGATTACCGTGGAGGAATCCAAGACGGCGGAAACCTATTCCGAAGTGGTAGAGGGCATGATGTTCGACCGCGGTTATGTGACCCCCTATATGGTCACCGATACCGACAAGATGAACGCTGTACTCGACGAGCCGCTGATTCTGGTAACCGATAAGAAGATCAGCAATATCCAGGAGATCCTGCCGCTGCTGGAGCAGATTGTGCAAAGCGGCAAAAAGCTGCTCATCATCGCAGAGGATGTAGAGGGCGACGCCCTGACCAACCTGATCCTCAACAAGCTGCGCGGGGTATTCACCTGCGTAGCAGTAAAAGCTCCTGGTTTTGGCGACCGCCGCAAGGAGATGCTGCGCGACATCGCCACCCTGACCGGCGCACAGGTGATTACCGACGAGCTGGGGCTGGATCTGAAGGAAACCACCATTGACCAGCTGGGCCGTGCCCGCCAGGTCAAGGTGGATAAAGAAAACACCATCATTGTCGACGGCGCAGGCAGCCCGGAAGAGATCAAAGCCCGCGTACAGCAGATCCGCAACCAGATTGAAACCACCACCTCCGAATTTGACAAGGAGAAGCTCCAGGAACGCCTGGCAAAACTGGCCGGCGGCGTAGCCGTTATCAAGGTGGGTGCGGCGACGGAAGTCGAGATGAAGGAGAAAAAGCTGCGCATTGAGGACGCCCTGGCGGCAACCCAGGCAGCCGTGCAGGAAGGCATTGTTGCCGGCGGCGGCGTGGCTTTGATGAACGCCATCCCGGCCGTTTCCAAGCTGGCGGATTCCACCGACGGCGACGAGAAGACCGGCGTGAAGATTGTGCTCAAGGCGCTGGAAGAGCCGGTACGCCAGATCGCGACCAACGCCGGCCTGGAAGGCTCCATTATCGTGGAGAAGATCAAGGAGGCCAATAAGGTAGGGTATGGCTATAACGCCCTGACCGACGAATATACCGATATGCTGACAGCCGGGATTGTAGACCCGACCAAGGTGACGCGTTCCGCTTTGCAGAACGCCGCTTCCGTGGCTGCCATGGTGCTGACAACCGAATCCCTGGTAGCCGATAAGAAAGAGCCGGCTCCGGCAGCGCCGGCTATGCCGATGGATCCGGGTATGGGCGGCATGTATTAATCGAAGCTTTCCCTTTTTGGACGTTGCATGGATGGCAGCGTCCATTTTTTTGTCCGCTCCTTTGACGGCCGGGAGAGAGAAGAGGAAAAGGGGCGGGGAAAATCGGGGAAAAGTACACTTTTTGTCAAGGATAGCTTGCAATTTTTGCAGGGATGCAATACAATGGAAATAGTTATGGCTAAATATGCCGGGGATCCGGGCAAGGCGGTTTTGCCGCCGGTTTTTTTGCAGCTCCGCCCGGAGCCCTGCAAACATCAGACAGAGGAGAGAAAACCGAATGGCAAATACAAAAAAAGTAGCGGTAATTATGGGAAGCGACAGCGATTTTCCCACCGTGTCCGCCGCCGTCAAGCGGCTCAAGACCCTGGGTATCCCGTATGAAGTGCATGTTTTGTCCGCGCACCGCACACCGGACGCAGCGGCCCGTTTTTCTAAGCAGGCGAGGGAAGAAGGCTTTGGCGTCATTATCGCTGCGGCGGGGAAAGCCGCCCATTTGGCGGGGGTGCTGGCTGCCCACACGACGCTGCCGGTGATTGGGATCCCCATTAAGTCCTCCACCCTGGACGGGCTGGATGCTTTGCTGGCTACCGTGCAGATGCCAAGCGGGGTTCCGGTAGCCACGGTAGCCATCGACGGGGCGGACAACGCAGCGATCTTAGCAGCACAAATGCTGGCTGTATCGGACGAAACGCTGGCAAAAGCGCTGGAAGAGATGAAACGGCAGATGGAAGAGGGCGTACAGAAGAAGGATAAAGCCATACAGGATGCCGCAGCGGCCCTGTAGCGGAAATTTGGAAATGGGAGCTTTTTGATGATGAAAAGTTTTAGCGATAGTTATAAAGCGGCCGGCGTGGATGTGACGGCCGGATATGAAGCGGTGGAACGGATCAAACCCCATGTGGCCCGTACCCGGATTCCCGGCGTGCTGTCGGGGATCGGCAGCTTTGGCGGGTTGTTCCAGCCCGATGTTTCGGGGATGCAGGAACCGGTTTTGGTATCGGGTACCGACGGGGTGGGGACCAAGCTGCGGCTGGCTTTCCTGATGGACAAGCACGATACGGTAGGGATCGACTGCGTGGCCATGTGCGCCAACGACGTGATCTGCTGCGGGGCCCGGCCGCTGTTTTTCCTCGATTACCTGGCCGTCGGGAAAAATGTGCCGGAGCGGGTAGCGCAGATCGTGTCCGGTGTGGCAGAAGGCTGTGTGCAGGCCGGCTGCGCCCTGGTCGGCGGGGAAACGGCGGAAATGCCCGGATTTTATCCCGAGGATGAATACGATGTGGCCGGTTTTTGCGTGGGCATGGTCGAAAAAAGCCGGATGATTGACGGATCTACCATGGAGCCGGGGGATGCGGTGATTGGCCTGGCGTCGTCCGGGGTGCATTCCAACGGGTTTTCGCTGGTGCGCAAGATATTCGGTATCAGCCGCGAGACGGTGGGCCGGCATGTGGAGGAATTGGGCGCCACGCTGGGCGAAACGCTGCTCACCCCCACCAAGATATATGTGAAGCCCATGCTGGAGCTCATCCGGACGTGCCGGGTGAAGGCGGTTTCGCACATTACCGGGGGCGGTTTTTATGAAAATATCCCCCGGATGATGCCGCCGGGGCTGAAGGCGGAAATCCGCAAGGATGCTTTCCCGAAGCCGGCCATTTTTGATTTGATCCAAAAGACGGGGGACATCCCGGAGCACGATATGTACAATACGTTCAATATGGGGATTGGCATGTGTGCGGTTGTCCCGGCCGGGGAAGCGCAGCTGGCGGTGGATTGCCTGCGGGCGGCCGGGGAGACGGCGTTTGTGATTGGGACCGTCCATCTCGATTCTGCGGATGAAGGGGTTGTCTTATGCTGAACATTGCCGTTCTGGTGTCCGGCGGCGGCACCAACCTGCAGGCGCTTTTGGACGCCGAGTCCCGGGGGGGGATCCCCGGCGGACGGATCGCGTGTGTGATTTCCAGCAAGCCGGAGGCGTATGCCCTGGAACGCGCCAAACGGGCGGGGGTGGCGACGGAAGTATTGGTGCGCAAGGGATTTGCCACGCCGGAAGAATACGACGCCGCCCTGTTTTCGCTGCTGGACAAATACGATACCGGCCTGGTGGTGATGGCCGGGTTTATGACCATCATCAGCGACCGGGTGGTACAGCGTTATCCCAACCGGATCATCAATATCCATCCTTCGCTGCTGCCGTCGTTTGGCGGAGGCGGGTTTTACGGCCTGCGGGTACACGAAGCCGCCCTCGCACGAGGGGTGAAGATCACCGGCGCGACGGTACATTTTGTCAACGAGGTCTGTGACGGGGGGCCGATTATCCTGCAAAAGGCGGTGGAGGTTTTGCCGGAGGATACGCCGGAAACCTTGCAGCGGCGGGTAATGGAACAGGCGGAATGGAGCCTGCTGCCCCAGGCGGTGGCCCTGTTCTGCCAAGGCCGGCTGCGGGTAGAGGGCAGCCGCGTCATCATTCGGGAATCGGAGGAAGGAAGATGAAACAACAAAATCTTTTCGAATATTTGCGGGCAAACGCCTATCCGGGCCGGGGGATCGTGATAGGGAAAAGCCAAGACGGCACGGCAGCGGTGATTGCCTATTTTATCATGGGGCGCAGTGAAAACAGCCGCAACCGGGTATTCGTACCGGACGAGAGCGGCCAGGGGATCCGGACGCAGGCGTTTGATGCATCCAAGCT
>CAJFOO010000048.1 GCA_904397205.1 uncultured Clostridia bacterium | reverse complement strand
GAATTTTTTACCGGTTTTCCCGGTGGTATCTTGTGAATTCGTCCCAGGAAAGGATTTTTAAGTATGATTTGTAGCAATGAATACCGTACGCATTTGTGCGGGGAAGTAACAGAAAACGACATTGGTAAGGAAATCCGGGTGGCCGGCTGGGTAGAAAATATCCGTGACCATGGCGGAGTCAAATTTGTCGATCTGCGGGATCAGAACGGTATAGTCCAGGTTGTCGTTTATGACGACAGCCTGCTGGATCCCGTGAATAAAGAATGCTCCGTTACCGTTTCCGGTACGGTTGTACTGCGCGATCCGGAGACGATCAATGAAAAAATTGCCACCGGGACGGTAGAAATCAAGGCGTCTTCCCTGAAAGTGCTGGGCAAAGCCCCTTCTGCCCTGCCGTTTGAAGTGGTTTCCTCTACCGATACCAAGGAAGATGTACGGCTGAAATACCGCTTTTTGGATTTGCGCAATCCGAAAGTACACAACAATATCCTCTTCCGTTCCCAAGTCATCACTTTCCTGCGGCAGAAAATGACGGATTTGGGCTTTGTCGATATCCAGACCCCCATCCTTTCGGCTTCCTCTCCCGAAGGGGCCCGCGATTACCTCATCCCCAGCCGCAAGCATCACGGCAAGTTTTATGCTTTGCCCCAGGCTCCCCAGATTTTCAAGCAGCTCCTTATGGTTTCCGGCTTTGACCGCTATTTCCAAATCGCTCCGTGTTTCCGGGATGAAGACGCCCGGGCAGATCGTTCTCCGGGCGAATTCTACCAGCTCGATTTTGAGATGGCTTTTGCTACACAGGAAGACGTGCTGCGGGTAGCGGAGGAGGTTCTGGCAGAAACCTTTCTGAAATTCAGCAATAAAGAGGTTACCCGCCCTCCATTCCCCCGCATCCCTTATGCGGAGGCGATGCTCCGTTACGGTACGGATAAGCCCGATCTGCGCAACCCGCTGGAAATTATTGATGTCAGCGAGCTGTTCCAAAAATGCACCTTTGCCCCCTTCCATGGAAAAACCGTCCGGGCGATTATGGTGCCGGGATGCGCGTCCCAGCCAAAGAGCTTCTTTGAAGGGATGCTCAAATACGCGACGGAAGAACTGGGCATGGTCGGCCTTGGTTATATCAAAGTTAACGAGGAGATGGAATTCCTCGGCCCGATTAATAAATTCATACCGGAAGAGCAGCGCCGTCCCCTGATTGACCAGGCAAAACTGGAACCGGGCTGCGTGTTGTATTTCATTGCAGATGAGAAAGACGCTGCCGCCAAGCTGGCCGGACAAATCCGCTCGGAATTGGGCCGCCGTTTGGGATTGATCGATGATTCGAGCTTCCGCATGTGCTTTATCGTGGATTTCCCCATGTATGAGGTGGACGAGGAAACCGGGAAATATATCTTTACCCACAACCCCTTCTCCATGCCCCAGGGCGGCATGGACGCTCTGATGAATAAAAATCCGGAGGAGATCCTGGCCTATCAATACGATATTGTGTGCAACGGTGTAGAACTTTCTTCCGGTGCGGTACGCAACCACGATCTGGAGAGTATGATTCAGGCCTTTTCCATTGCCGGATATTCCCGAGAGGAAATTGCCGAAAAATTCAGCGCACTGTATACGGCTTTCCAATACGGTGCCCCGCCGCACGCCGGGATGGCTCCCGGGATCGACCGCCTGATCATGCTCCTGACCGGAGAACAGAATATCCGCGAGGTCATCGCCTTCCCCATGAACAGCAATGCCCAGGATCTTCTGCTGGGCGCCCCGTCGGAAGTGACCGAACAGCAGCTGCGGGAGATCCATATCCGTGTGCGCAACCAAAATTAAGGAGGAATTCGGATGAACATTACCCATGAGGATATTCTGCAGATTGCTCTGTTGGCCAAACTCTCTATCTCGGATGCAGAACTGGACAAGTTGACGGAAGATATGAACGAGATTATCTCTTTTGCCAATACCATCTGTGCCGCTTCGGCAGAAGCCTCGGATTTCGACCATATCAACGACCTATCGAACGTGTTCCGGGAAGACGTTGTGGAACCTTCCTTCGCTCGTGAAGATATCCTGCGAAACGCCGAAAGCCAGGAGGACGGCTATTTCCTGGTGAAAAAGCGTGCCTGATCCCCAACTTGACGTAGAAAGGCGTGTCACCTATGCAAAGCAATTTCAGCCAAATTCGAAAAATCAACCGGATGCTTTCTTCCAAAGAAATTTCCTGCGAGGAATTAACCCGCAAGTATCTGGACAGCATCGAAAAAGAAAATCCCGATCTGTTGGCCTACGTTACCGTAACCGGTGAGTCGGCTCTGGATACTGCCCGCAAGGTGGATAAGAAAATCCAGCGCGGCGATTCCCTCCTGCCCCTGGAAGGCATTCCGATGACCTTAAAAGACAATATCTGCACGCGGGGGATCGAAACGACCTGCTGTTCCAACATGCTCCGTGGATACTATCCCGTTTATGACGCTACCGTCTGGGAGCTTCTGCAAAATCAAAACGCTGTCCTGCTGGGCAAAACCAATATGGATGAATTTGCGATGGGTTCCACTTGTGAAACCTCCTGTTTTGGCGGGGCAAAAAATCCCCACAATCTCGGCCATGTCGCCGGGGGCAGTTCCGGCGGCGGGGCTTCCGCAGTCGCAGGCAACCTGGCAGCATTCGCCCTGGGTTCGGATACCGGCGGCTCGATCCGCCAGCCGGCCAGCTTTTGCGGCATTGTGGGCCTGAAGCCTACCTATGGCAGTGTTTCCCGGTACGGGCTCATTGCCTATGCTTCCAGTTTCGATCAGATAGGTCCTATCACCACCTGCGTAGAAGACGCCGCGCTGGTGTATGATGCAATCTGCGTTCAGGACAACATGGATTCCACCTGTGTGGGAGGCCAGCCAGCCAGCCAATCCCTGACAAACGATATTCGGGGAATGAAAATCGGGATTGTAAAGGAATATTTTGATGGCGTACGGGATGATATCCGTGAAACATTGGAAAAAGCCATCCAGGTATACCGGGATCTGGGTGCGGAGATCCTTTCTTTCTCCATGCCTGAAATCCAGCATGGACTGCCGGTGTATTATATCCTTTCCTGTGCGGAGGCTTCTTCCAACCTGGGACGGTATGACGGCATCCGGTACGGCTACAAAACCGAACATTACAATGATATTCATGAAATGATATGCAAAACCCGGAGTGAAGGGTTTGGCGAAGAGGTAAAGCATCGGATTTTGCTCGGCACCTATGTACTCAGTGCGGGATATTATGACGCTTACTATAAAAAGGCGCAAAATGTCCGTGGATTGATTGTCAAGGCGTTTCAAAATTTATTTTCGCAGTGCGATGTGATTTTAGCGCCTACTGTTCCCATCACGGCATTCCCTAATAATTCGGCAAAAGATCCGGTAGAAACGTACCACACGGATATTTGCACTGTCCCCGTTAACATTGCCGGTCTGCCTGCTATTTCTTTGCCTTGTGGAACGGACAGCCACGGGCTTCCTATCGGCTTGCAGCTCATCGGCAACTCCTTGGAGGAAGCTACTCTCCTTAACGCTGCTTACCAATATGAAGCCGCTGTGCGGGAGGAAACATTTGTATCGGTGAAAATGGGGGTTCAATTATGAAGTATGAATTGGCTTCGGGTTTGGAAACGCATGTGGAACTTTCCACAAAAACCAAAATTTTCTGCGGCTGCACCACAGAATTTGGCGGGGAACAAAATACGCATTGCTGCCCTATCTGTATTGGACTGCCCGGTACCCTTCCCAAACTGAATCAACAGGTGGTGGATTATGCTATCCTGGCCGGTCTCGCGACCCATTGTGAGATCTCCCCTATCTCCAAGATGGATCGCAAAAATTACTGCTAT